>JBLMYG010000176.1:0-5964 GCA_050258155.1 Acidithiobacillales bacterium | reverse complement strand
CGGAGCGCGGCCTCCATCTGGGACTTCCTGGCAGCTCGGATCAGGAGGGGGATCTTCCCTTCGAGGGCCGGGACGAGGGCTGCCATCGGCGCGATGTCGTCGTGCGCAGGCACGCCCGGCTGGCCTTCCGCGGCCTTCGCCTTCCGCCAGGCAGCCGCGTTGCGGAAAGCTTCAAGGATCGTCCGGAGCGCCTCGTCACGCTTCTTCTCCTGGGCCTTCGGAGAGGGATGAACGTTCGGGGACCGGTCGATCATCATCTCCGGCCAGTCGACGATGATCGCGGCCGGACACTTCAGGCAGGCGTCGTCGCGCGTCCAGCCTTCGAGGGAGATGACGGACGCGGCCCCCGGCAGGACGGAGCCATTGGGAACGAGGGCGGCGAAGAGAATGCCGTTAGACCGGGTCACGGGCATCGCCACCGAGTCGAAGTTCGCGGCGACCTCCGGGCGGTCCTCCGGATTGATCTTTCCGATCTCGGCGAAGTCGTTCGTGGCGCGGACCTCCTCGATCTCCGAGAGGCCGATGACGGAGGCCGGCGTGAAGAAGGCCGGGGCGAGGTGCTTCCCGGCGAGCTCGACGACCTCGGCGCCGTCCGGAACCGGCGTCCCGGGCCCGCCGACGGCGGCGATCTTCCCGCCCTCGACGACGACCACGCCGTCCGGTATGGCGGGGCCCTCGGCGGTATGGACGGTCGCACCCCGGAGAACGAGAGCGGCGGCGAGGAGAAGCGGGCCGCTCACCGGACCACCTCCCCGCGCGAGGTCTCGTCAAGGCGCCCGCAGTCGTGCTCCTCCGGCCGGCGCTCGGGCGGCGCCCCGCCCGCGGTGGGAGCCCCGCGTGCCGCGGCGGCCCGCGCCTTCGCGATCAGGTCGCTCTTCTCGGCACCGAGAAGGGCACGCTGCCTGAGATCCGTGTCGCGGTCGAAGTATTTCTTCCCGTCGATCCAGGTCTGGAGGCAGAGCGTCCGCGTGTCCAGAGGATCGCCCGACCAGAGGACGAAGTCGCCGTCCTTCCCCGGCTCGAGCGACCCGATCCGCTTCTCGAGGCCGAGCTGCTTCGCTGCGTTCCAGGTCACGAACTTCAGAGCCTCCTCGCGGGGGACGCCGCCGTACTTGACGGCCTTCGCCGCCTCGAGATTCAGCCGGCGCGCCAGCTCGTCCGAGTCGGAGTTGAGGGTCACGAGGACCCCACGCTCCCGCATCAGGGCCGGGGCGTACGGAATGGCGTCGTAGACCTCGAACTTGTAGCCCCACCAGTCGCTGAAGAGCGACGCCCCGGCGCCGTGCGCAGCGATCTCGTCGGCAACCTTGTACCCGTCGAGGGCGTGCTGGAACGTCCCGATCTTCACGCCGAACTCCTCGCAGACCCGGATCAGGTCGAGGATCTCCTGCTTCACGTAGGCATGGGCGTGGATCGCTCGCTTCCCCTCGAGGACCTCAGCGATGGCCTCGAGCTGGAGGTCCGTCCGGACCGGGAGGACGGTCTCGCCTCTCTTCTTCCCCGCCTCGGCCTCCATCTGCCGCCGGCGGTAATCGCGGGCGGCGAGGAAGCGCTCGCGGATCAGGGCGGAGACCCCCATCCGCGTCTGCGGATAGCGGGGCCGGGGGGTCCGCCAGTTCGACTGCTTCGGGTTTTCGCCGAGGGCGAACTTGATCCCCGGCGGGGCGCCTGCAAGGACGAGCCCGTCCGGGCCCTCTCCCCAGCGCAGCTTGACGACGGCGTTCTGTCCCCCGATGGCGTTCGCAGAGCCGTGGAGGACGTTCGCCGCCGTCAGTCCGCCGGCCAGCTCGCGGTAGATCGCCACGTCGAGCGGCTCGATCACGTCCGCGATCCGGACCTCGGCCGAGACGTTGTGTGCCCACTCGTTCACGTTCCCGTCGATGCCGGTGTGGCTGTGGGCGTCGACGAGGCCGGGCGTCACGACCTTCCCGTCCCCGTCGATCTCGAAGGCCGATCCCGCCAGAGCCGGCGGGACGGCCGCATCCGGCCCGACGGCCGCCACCTTTCCGTCCACGACGAGAAGATTTGCCGTCTCGAAAATCCCCTGCGGGCCCGAGGTCCAGATCGTCGCGCTTTTGACCAGGACGGCCTTCGGCGCGAGGAGCGCAGTGGCGAAGCGGGCGGGAAGAGGCCGGACGTCCGGCTCGGGCGGCTCGGCTGCGGCAGGCGCCCCCCCCTCGCTCTCCGGCTCCGCGCCCGCCTCTGCGCCGCCCCGCCCGGCCGGACCGGCGTGCTTCTCGCGGAAGCCGTGGAGGGTCTTCTTCTCTTCCCCCCGCGTCACGCGGAGGGTGAGGGCGTCACCCTCGACGAGCGCCACCGCCGCCGCGGTGCCCGGCGCGAGGCCCAGAGCCACGCCGTCGATCTCGAACTCGGCGCGGGGGCCATGCCGGGAAACCTCGGCCGCCGCCACCGACTTCCCGCCTTCCGGGGTGACGGAGACTTGGAGCGCACCGCTCTTCGGATCGGTCCGGACCTCGAGCCGGGCGCCATCCACCCGGTACGTGCCGGGGAGCGCCCCCTTCTTCGGCTTGACGTCGTACGGGAGGCCGTCCACCCACGTCGTGACGACCCTGCTCTTCTCGCCGAAGAGCGTCCCGTCCACGACCACCAGGTTCGCCGCTTTCCCCGGCGCGATCCGGCCTGCCCGCGCCTCGAGGCCGAGCATCTTCGCGGGAATGGTCGTGAACGCCGCCAGAACCTCGTCGGCCGAGAGGCCGCGCGCCTCGGCCTTTCTGACGCGGTCGGCGACGTCACCGACCTTCTCGAGGCCGTACGTCGTCAGGGCGAAGGAGATTCCGGCATCGCGGAGCCAGCGCGGGTTCGAGGGCGCGCGGTCCCAGCGGCGGAGACGCTGAAGGGGCACATCGGCCCAGTCATCGTCGTCGTCCACGGCCGGAACCGGCGGGAAATCGAGCGTCAGGACGATCTCGGGCGCGAGCGCCTTCACCTCGTCCATCAGGAGGTACGCGTCGCCCCCACCGACGTACCTCGCCCGGAGGCCGAACTCCCTCGCCAGCCTTCCGGCCCGGAGGAGCGCGAGGACGTCGGGCGCCTCGAAGAGGACGCGCTCGCTTCCGGAGACGGCGTCGCCGAGCGCCGCCCACGCCTCGACCCTGTCGGGGCGCGGAAGCGACGGCTTCGCTTTCCAGGCAGCCTCTGCCTCCCGGAACCACCGGGCGTCCGAGAAGGTCTGGCGGACGACGGCGGCCACCCCCATCTTCGACGCCGGGTAGTCACGAGGGCCCCTCCGGTCCGGGGCATCCATCGAGACGAGCTGAGCCGTCTTCTCCGATACGAGATTTTTCGAGACCGGGCCGTCGCCGAGCGACAAGACGGCGCATTCGCCGCGGAAGATCCCCGCGTCGGGAACGGCCTGGACGAGAGTGAAGCCCGCGGCGCGGAGCGCCGCAAGCGCCTCGGGATCGACCCTGACCTCGGCGGAGGCCCGCTTCTCGGGCGTCACACGCGAGACGGGGTGGACGTTCCCGGCCCGTTCAGGAGCAGGAGTCGGGGAGGGAGCCGGACGCCGGGACTCCGCGGCTTCGTCTTCGTCCCCGGGCTTCTCCTTCTTTCCGGCGAGACGGCCCAGCGTCACGAACGGATCGATCAGCCCCGGATAGACCGTTTTCCCGGCAAGGTCGATCTCCGTCGCGTCGGCCGGAACGGCCACGGCGCCGGTGGCCCCGACAGCCGCGATGATTCCCTCGCGGACGATGACCGTGCCGTTCGTGAAGACCTTTCCTGGCGCGGTGACGACCCTCGCGTTCGTCAGCGCCCAGACGTCCGGCAGCTCCGCGGCCAAAGAGACTTCTGCAAGAGGAGCAGACAGCAGCATCGCAAGAGCAGTAGCCGCAATGCCGAAGCGACACTTCACTGGCCTACCTCCACGGCTCGATCGTCTCGACGACGGCGCGCTCGCCGAGAAAGTCGACGGACTCCCCGGCCGTT
Organism: Acidithiobacillales bacterium; assembly: GCA_050258155.1. Classification (GTDB taxonomy): domain Bacteria; phylum Acidobacteriota; class Thermoanaerobaculia; order UBA5066; family UBA5066; genus DAOMFB01. The sequence continues at coordinate 2,016 of JBLMYG010000176.1, read as the reverse complement.
TTCCCGAGCAGCGCCTGTCCCGCCTCGGACAGATACGAATAGACCGCCTCCTCGGGCCTCGAGTCCCACGGACCGAGGAGGACGACGCTCCGGCTCCCCGATGGAGTCGCGAGCGTCACGCGCGCGCCGGGGCGAACCTCGGTCCCGTCGATGGCGGAGGGGTCGATCGGGCGGGCGTGCGTCAGCTCCTCCTGGAGGTTTCCCGCGCGGACCGAGAGGAGCTGCTGCCTCTCGCGGCGGGCCTTGTACTCGAAGTTCTCGGTCAGGTCCCCTTCGGCCGCGGCGAGGGCGATCCCTTTCGTGTTCTCCGGGATCTCGACTTTCAGGATCCGTTCCAGCTCCTGCCGTTTCCGCTCGATCGCCTCCGCCGTCACGAAGAACGTGTCGGCGGGCGCCGCCCGGAGCTCGGGGAAGCGCATTTCGGCCGCGGCCACGAGGCCGTCGCGCCGGATCTTTTCCAGCTCGTTGTGCCTCCCGAGCGCCTCGAGAAAGGCCCGGGCGTCCTCCAGCGTCGCCTGCTTCAGGAGCCAGGCGGCGGCGAGGCCGGTCCGGTCGAACATCTCGCGGACCTTCGTGCGCAGGGGGCCGAGCTCGTCCCACGAAACGGCGTCGAGGAGCCGGCCGAGGATCTGCGGCGTCAGCCGGGCGCGGAGCCCCTCGTCCTGGGCCGCCTTCTGTGCGAACCAGACGAAGGCCCGCGGCCCGGCCCGCGGCGAGGAGAGGATCTTCGCGTGCGTCCTCTCGCGCGTCTCGGGCGAAAGCTCCGCGAGCGTCCGGTCCATCCACTCAAGCGTCCGGCCGTCCTCTTCACGGAAGAACCACTCGGAGAGGATCGCCGGAGCCTCGGCCGGTGTCCGCGCGACGACGAGTCCGAGCGCCTTCTCGCGGATGGTCCGGTCGGAAAGCTGCGGGAGAAGTGCCAGCGGCCGGGCGAGAACCTGCGTCTCCACGGCGAGGGCGAGCGTGATCCCCGGGACCTTCTCCACGAGGAGGGCGATCTCGAACGCCCGCGCGGGGTCGCTCTCGGAGAGTCGCTGGGCCTCGCCCGCGAGCGCTTCCGCCATCGCCGCAGCCAGGCCGGCCGAACGTTTCTGGTTCTTCCGGAAGATCTCGATCCGCTCCCCGAGCGCCGCCCGCTCGAACTTCGAAAGGAGCGTGGCGTCGGCCGCGTCCGCCGAGGCCGACCACTCGACGCTGGCGCTCTTTCCCGAGCCGTTGACGACGACCTGCGGGTTCTTCCGCGCGGCCGCCCACCAGGCCGACCACGACTCGTCGGCGACGAGCCCCTTCATCGAGTCCCTGAGCTCGGTGAGGAGGACCGGACGACCGAGCGACTCGACGAGGCGGCGCACGGCGCCGGCGGGGTCCTCGGCGACCGCGGCGGCGAGGGCGGCCGGGTCGCTCAGCTTCTCCCGCAGGAAGTGCCCCTCGGGGAGCGGCTGAAGGCTCTTCGCGGCCACGCCGACCGGGATGGAGACTCCCTTCGACGCCTCGAAATCCAGCCGGACGGCTTCGAGTGCGAAGTTGGTCTCCACGACCTTGCCCGCTCCGCGCCCCGGCATGACGAAACAGCGCCCCACCTCGAAGGGGAGCCACTTCTCCACCTTCTCGAGGCGGGCGAGGCCGTCGGCGGGCTCCTTCGCTTCGCGGAACTTGAAGCGGCCCAGAAGGGAATTCAGCGAGCGCGCGTCCGGGCAGGCCGCGGCCAGGGCATCCTCGAAGAGCTTGTGAAAGCCGCCGGGAGCCGAGGGGGTCGCGCCCGCGCGGACGGCTTCCTTGAGGATCGCCCAGCGGAGCGGACCGATTCCGGGCTCGAGAGCCTGCTCGGACAGGGCCGCCTCGGCCGCCTCGGCCATCGCCTTGAGGCGGCCCTTCTGGGAGTGGGGGGCGCGGGCGAGGCCGCGGATGGCGGCGAGCAGCAGATCCGCGTTCGCCAGCGGATCGTCGAGGGCGGCCGTGAAGGCCGACTCGACGAGGTCGTACCGTTTCCCCGAGAGGTGGGATTCGATGGAGGGG
>JBLMYG010000175.1:0-6226 GCA_050258155.1 Acidithiobacillales bacterium | reverse complement strand
CCCCGACCGATCCCCTCTTCTTCCTCCACCACGCGAACATCGACCGGATCTGGTCGGAATGGCAGAAGGCTCACCCCGCTCAGGCGCCTCCGAACAAAGGCGACACCCTGAAGCCGAAGCCGCTTTTCGGCGTCAAGGTGGCGGATCTCCTCAGCAATTCCGGTCTCGGTTACTCGTACCGGTGAGGGGCGACCCCGCCATAGGTCGGTGATCTCCGCACGGGCCGTAACGAATTCCTTCGCGACCTGTACCTGCGTCCCCGCTTGCGCTCGACGGCATCGACCGCCCCGCCAGATCCCTACGAGATCCACGACCGCGGACGCCACCGCCCGAATCCGACTCTTTCCTCGTGACCGCTTTCGCCCGGTACCTCGTCCTTCTTGCCGCCGACGCCGGCGTGGTGGGTCACCTCGCCTCCTCGGCCCGCCTCGACTTCAACCATGGCGCCGACGCGCTCGTCTTCTGACCGGCTTTCCGCGCACTTCACTGAGCGACGAGCCCTCAGGCACAAGAGAAATCGTCGCCCTCGGACCATCTGCAACATCACTTCTCAAATTCGAGCTTGACGGACTGTATCGTGTTCTTGCTTGCCTCCGCTCCACCGCTGATCGTGACGAACGAATATGTCACCTTGCCGCCCGCATCGACGTTCCACGTGACGCCGTACTGAATCAGAACCGTCAGCTTACTGAAAGGAAGGCCTGCGGCAGTTGCGGCGTTCTTCACGGCTTGTGCAGCTTTCTGTATCGTCGCCGCCAGTTCACCCGCAAGCGGCGGCGGCGGTGATGGTTTCCTTGTCGCGAGTCCTTTTTGCGGCGACCGGAAGGCATAGGTGAACGTCACGTCGTTTACGAGTTCTTTCTCGGTCGACGCACCAAAATGGAAGATCAGCAGGTCGATGGAAAAGCCCCCCTTCTTCTTCGCCGTGACCTTGAAATCGAACTCGGCTTTCTTAAGTGGGGGGAGCTCGAACTGATCACCTGATCCGCGATTCTTCTGATACTCCTCTAGGACCGTCGTCACTTCCTTGATGACCGCCGACAGCGCGCCCGATTCCGGCGGGGGAGAAGTAGAACCGCCGAAAACCGGCGTCGAGAGAAGACAGATGACCGCAGCGATATAGCTTTTCATTGGGGCCTCCATGATCGAAAAGACCGTTTGTTGACCTTGTCCTTCGTTGTTTCGTTCGATCCAGCCGGGTTCGGATGGATCCGGTTCCGGCCACAACCGGTCACAGCAAGGACAAAACCGTTGCCTTGATCAACTCTGAGTTTCTCCGTAGCGTCGCTCGACACTTCTCTACACCCGCCCTCCATCCTCGAGCTGGCTCGTCACAGCCTGGTGAGGGCCACCTCGCCAGGGGCAACCGCGCGACCGCTCGAGGGCGATGTGCATCAGGAGGCTCGATTCAACTCTCTCGCTTGTCGCATGAAGACGGCCCGGTGCCGGGCAAGAAGACTGTTCACGTCGCAGTGAAACGCAGGGACGCGGCCGCCGTTGTAAGCGACCGCGACAGGACACACGAAGCAGGCAGCGCGGATTTCGCACCGGGCGCAGGGGCCGTAAGGACCGTACCGCCTGACCGAAGGAGCAAGGAACGAGAGCCGGCCGGCTCTCTGCTCCCGGCGGAGGAGAGCCGCGGACAGGTCTGCATCCGTCAGGCGAAGGCCACCCAGCGCCTTCACGACATGACGAATGGCCCTCGGCACCGGGCCAAGGACGGACGTCGCCAGCGCGGTGCATGGAGCGACTTCGCCATCGACGTCGACGAAGAGCAGGCCGCGGCTTCCACAACCGCAGGGCGCACCGCCCTCGATAGATCGTTCCGACGCGCTCCCGCGGAAATGACTGAAAGGGATCGTGCCCGAGGCGCGGAGCGTCTCGATGGACAGTCTGACGACCTCCGCGAGCTGACGGTCGAGCTCGCGGGCCAATTCCCGGCTCCAGGACGGTTCGGGCAAGAAGACGGGCGCGACATCCACGTCGCGGACCCCGCGCGCGAGGAAGTAGCGAATGGAGGCCGCAAGATATGGGATGTTCCTCGGGGTCAGTGTCGCCTTGACGCCGAGGCGCGTCCGGAAATACCCCGGATGTTCCCGCCGGAGCCGGACGAGGAGGCGGTCGAGGATCTCGAAGCTTCCCGGGCTCCGGTCGTCCTGCGCCGGGGCGATGCCGTCGAAGGACAACGTGAGGAAGACGTTCCGCCGGACGAGAAGGCGGGTCATCTTCGCGTCCAGCCGCGTGCCGTTTGTGAACACCTCGATGTCGGGCTTCATCCAGGGCGGCGCCCAGTCCCGAACCCGGTCCAGCGCGCGCCGGACGAGCAGCGCCGCCAGGAGCGGCTCGCCCCCGTAAAGCGTCAGCCCGGGGCGGGCGAGGCGGGAAGTGACGAGCTGCCTTAACGCCGCGTCGATCACTTCCCGCGACATCGTCCGGGGCGCGGCCTTCCGCTGGTAGCAGTATGCGCAGCGGAGATTGCACCGCGTCGTGAGCATGAGGCTGACGACCCGGATACCGGGATCCAGCACGTCTCTTACCGAAACCTCGGCTCCCGGGGGCTTAGCCAACGCGAGTCTCCCCTCAGTCGCCCACGCTCTGGCCGGGCCGCCTATTTGGCGCGCTTCGTCTTGCTCGTCCCGCCGGCTCTCTTGCGACCCCTCCTCAAGCTCAAACCCACCTTGTGGACCGCGATGAAGCCCTCCACCTCACCCCTGACGCCCGATTGGAATGTGTCGCACCCCATGAGCCTCGAGACGGCACCGCCGGGTGCGGTTGGTACCGGCCAATCGATCACGATGTCTCTTTCCTCCTGGCTGACCCATTCCATAGTGTCGACCAGTTTCTTTTGCAGAAAGAGGAGAGAAAGCATGACAGCCTTCGGTTTCAGATGGATGCGGGCCATTGGTTTCTCCTTGTCCACGGTTGCGCAGGCGGAAAAATCGGCAGCGTCCCGTCACCGCCCTTCGCGGGACGCCGTAGTGATCCAGAGGTTTCCCTTCAGTTCGGTCACGTCGGTGGCGAAGAAGCGGCCGTCGCGGGTCAGGCTGGTGTAGCCGATGGCGTTGCGGTCCCCCAGAACGAGGTATGGCGTGACGGGTGCCGAGGCTCCCGAAGCCACCTCGACACGGCGCAGGTGGCGGGCCGGCGTGCCGAACATCCCGCTCACGAGAAGGGCTTTCCCGTCGGGCTCCCATGCGAGATGCCGGGCGTCGACGCCGGATGTGACACGGCGGGGTGCGGCGCCGGGGTGCGCCTCGACGATCCAGACATCGTCATCCCGGAGGAACGCAATCTGCTCTCCACTCGGGCACCAGACCGGAAACATGTCCCCCACGTCTCCTTGGGTCAAGCGCCACGGCTCGCCAGCAGGTTTCCCGTCTGAAATCGGAAGGACCCACACGTGGTTGTGCCCGGCACGATCAGATATGAAGGCGAGACGGCTCCCGTCGGGCGAGAAGCTGGGCTGGACGTTGTCGCCCGTGCCTTCCACGAGAGGTGTCAGGGCTCCACCGCTCAATGACACGACCCAGATGTTCCGGTGCCCACTGACATTCCGGAAAAAGGCAATCCACCTTCCGTCCGGCGAGAAGGCGGGGGTGGCCGGCCCGGGGAAGAAGCTGGTGAGACGGAGAGGGGGCTTCTTCCCCGGGCGCCCCCCTTCGAGCGTCTCGAGCCAGAGGTCCTCGGTTCCAAGCCGGTCCGACTGGTAGACGACGGCGCTTCCGTCCGGGGCGATGGCTGGCTGCTCGTCGTTCCGGCTGCTGGCGATGCGGGAGAAGGTGCCCGTCTTCCGGTCCGCCACGACCACGTCGCGGTCGATGGCCGTGGCGGAAAAGACGAGCCGCTGCCCGTCGCGCGACAGCGAGGGATGGTTCGCCGTTGCCGCACCGGGAAGGACCCGCTCGGGCGAGCCGCCGTCCAGGGAAACCTGCCAGATCGACTGCGGCGCGACCCTGAGGGAGCTGAAGAGAACGGACCGGCCGTCGGGCGCGAAGACCGGCTCCCGGTCGGCCCTCCTGTCGGTCATTAGTCTTCGGGCTCTTCCGCCGGCGGTCGGGGCGAGCCAGAGACCGCGGAAGGCTGCATAGCAAAGGAGCGTCCCGTCGGGGGACCACGCCGGATCGAGGTGCTGCCACTCGCCGTCCTCGTCTCCCGTCAACCTCTCGGCACGGGACGGCTCCACGACCGGCGCCACCCAGATGCGGGGGAGGCCGGAAGGACCGTGCCGCGTGAACGCGATCCGCGTTCCGTCCGGCGAGATGGCCGGCAAGTCGGCGTTCTCGACAAGGAGGCCGGTGCTTCCGCCGAGGCGCGAGATTCTCCGGATAGACGTCATTCCGACTCGTGTGGAGGAGAAGGCGATCGTGCGCGAGTCCGGAAACCAGGCCGGCTTCCTGTTCTCCGCTGCGTCGTCCGTCAGGCGGAGAGGCTCGCCTCCCTCGGGATCCACGACCCAGATCTCCGCCTTTCCGGAGGCATTGGAGCTGTAAGCCACGAGAGTTCCATCCGGGGACAACGCCGGCTCCGCCTCCCATCCCGGCGCGCTCGTGAGCTGGCGCGGGGGACCCCAGCTCTCCTTTCCGGAGGAGTTGCCCGACACACGACTCGGCCACCTGAGAAGAATCCCGACCAGGACGAAGATCGCCGCCGCCGCGACAGCGAGTCCCGCCAACCACCCCCGCCGCCTCGGCTGCGGACTGACTTCCGGCCTTGCTACGGAGCGCTGATCCCACGAGACGCTCCGGAGCGCGATGGCCAGGTCGTGGGCCGTGTCGAATCGGTCCTCGGGCCGCTTCTCGAGACAGCGGGAGACGATGCCTCCGAGGGCTGGAGGGGTTGCTATGCCGGACGTCGGCTCGAGAGGCTGTGGCTCGCCGTGCAGAATCGCCGCGAGGGTGTCAGCCGGCGTCGGCCCGGCGAAGGGACGCTTTCCGGAAAGCATCTCGTACAGGACGCTCCCGAGCGCGAAGATGTCCGTCCGACCGTCGACCTTCAGTCCGCGAAGCTGCTCCGGCGCCATGTACGAAAGGGTCCCCACCACCTCACCCTCGGCGGAGAGAGTGCCGCCGGAAGGCGAAGTCTGCGTGACGGAGTCCTCGGAGACCGGCTCGACTGACTTGGCGAGGCCGAAGTCGAGGATCTTCACCCGCCCGTCGGACGTCAGAAACACGTTCTCGGGCTTCAGGTCCCGGTGGACGATTCCCGCCCCGTGGGCGGAGGCAAGGCCGTCGGCGATGGCCGCGGCGATCTCGGCCGCCTTTCGCCAGCCGATCGGCTCGCCCGTCATCCGGTCCCGCAGCGTCTCGCCGCTCAGCAGCTCCGTGACCGCGTAGATGCGGTCATCGCTCCGGTTGAAATCGTGTATGGCGAGAATGTTCGGGTGGGAGAGAGCGGCTAACGCGCGGGCCTCGCTCTCGAATCGTGCGACACGGCCGGGGTCCTGCGAGACCTCGTCCGGAAGGAGCTTGACAGCGACATGCCGGCCCAGCCGCGTGTCCCGTGCCCGCCAGACTTCTCCCATCCCCCCCGCCCCGAGCGGGGCGAGAATCTCGTATGGGCCGAGGCGCATCCCCGCGGAAAGGCTCATCGCCCTCGCCTCACTGGGGTCGGGAAAAGTGGGCGGCTCGTGTCCCCCCGACGCGGCTTCGTCCTGTTCCAGCGGCCCTTCAGAGTCGTGTTACCGCGCAAATTCTATTCCCAAAGAAAAAGGGGGGCGATTGCAAGCTCGCTGCAAGACTCATCGGGTAGAAGAGTCGGAGATGTCCCGTCACCGCCCGTCGCGGGACGCCGTGGTGATCCAGATGTTTCCCTTCATTTCGGTCGTGTCGGTTGCGAGGAAGCGGCCATCGCGGGTCAGGCTGACGTAGCCGAAAGCGTCGCGGTCGCCCAGAACGAGAGGCGGCTTCACGGGCTGGCTGGTTCCGGACGCAAGGTCGACGCGGCCCAGGTGGAGGGCCGTGGTCCCGAACAGGCCGCTCACGAGAACAGCTTTCCCATCGGGCTCCCAGGCAAGGTGATGGGCTTCGGCACCCGTCGTGACCCGGCGGGGCACAGATCCGGCCCGCACCTCGGTGACCCAGACATCTGTATCGCGAAGAAATGCGATTTGCCGTCCGTCGGGGGACCAGGCCGGGAATACGTCCGTCACGTTCCCCTCTGTGAGGCGCCATGGCTCGCCGGCGGGCACGCCTTCCCGTATTGGAAGAATCCATACGTGCTCATGGCC
>JBLMYG010000174.1:0-3807 GCA_050258155.1 Acidithiobacillales bacterium | reverse complement strand
GGAGGCCGGCCGCTTCGCGCAGCCAGGCGCCGCCGGTCTTCCTGAAGAGACCGCCGGTTCCGGCCGCGGCAAAGAGTCTCGGGCCGACGGCCTCGAGGGAGAAGACCGTCGCCGCCGGGAGGCCGGCGGCGTCCTGCCTCCACAGCGGACCGGGGTCGAGGCGGTAAACGCCTCCGGTGGCCAGACCGGCGAAGACAGGGTTTCCCGAGGCGGATGAGCCGCCGAATGAGAAGACGGTTGCTCCGAAGGGAAGTCCGGTGGATTCGTCTTTCCAGGTTCCATCCGCATCTCGGCGCAAGACTCCCAGGCCGCCCGCGGCGAAGATCTCATTCCCGACACTTCGAATGACGCCGATCGCGGCCGACGGAGTCACACCGGCGTTCTCTTCGGACCAGAATCCGCTGGAGAAGCGCCAGATTCCGGCATTTGAGGTGCCAGCGAGAACGAGAGGGGAAGCTATGTCAGGCAGAATTTGTATCACGGCTTCGACCGAACTCAGGATCGCTCCTGCCGGAAGCCCTGCCACCGTCAGGGCCGGTGGGGAAGGGGGATTGCTGCTGACAGGCCCGCAGTTTGTGACAGAGAAGTAGGTCGGTGGAAATGGAGGCGTCTGTGTCAATGTCGCGGCTTGAATATCCCCGCAACCGGGCAGTACCAGATCGGATCGGCTGCCGGAGCGATCTCCGAATCCGGCTCCTCGCGCAGAGGCGATCGTGTTTGGCAAGGGATCTAGGTAATCTGGTCCAGTGATCAGGACCTCCGAAATCGTCGCCGCATTGAGCCCCGTTCCGGCCGGGCTCCACGACCCGCCCGAGTACCGGTAAATCGGCGCGCCGGCGGTGCCGACGTAAAGGTCTGTCCCGAGGAGGGCGAAGCTCTTGGCCGAGGGAAAGAGGAGGCCGCCGTTGACATCGCTCCATGTGGAGCCGCTCTTCCGGGAGACGCCGCCGTCCACCGAGGCCGCCCAGAGGTATCCCGAGGCGCTCGCCAGGGCGCGGACGTTGTGGAGGCCGTAGGCCGCGTCGCCGACCCATGACATCCCGTTCCAGGCATAGACGCCGCGCGGCGTTCCCGCGTAGAGAACGCCGCCGTAGGTCGTGAAGGCCTGTGCCTCCTCGGCGACGCCGAGGCCCAGGAACATCGCCACCGGCAAGCCCGTCCCTCCCGGATAGCGGACGGCGCCGTAGCCAAGAACGCCGGCAACGAGGTCGCCCTGGAAAAGCGTGAGAGACGAGACGATGCCGCCGGCCGGTGCGAGAGCCGCCCAGGTGCCTCCGGTGTTCCTGAAGGTGCCGATTCCCGCGGCATAGAGAGCGCTTCCGTCCGTCGCGAGGGCGTTCAGGATCGAAGAATCGCCCGGAAGGGTCTCCGCGCTCCAGGTTCCGTCGGCTCCCCGCTGCCAGAGGCCGTCCCCCGTTGCTGCCCAGACCGTGCCGCCGAAGACGGCGAGCGAGGAGACGGTCTTGTCCGACAGGCCGTCGAAGCTCCATGCCCCCGACCGGAGCTTCCAGACCCCGCGGAGCGTCCCTGCCCAGAGCGTCGCTCCGTCGGCAGCGAGGGCCGACGTGTCGGCTCCTTCCGGGGCCGGTGCGGGGGTGAAATAGAGACCTGCGCGGACGGGCGTGGCGAGGAGCAGGGCGGCGAGCGGCCAGCGGAGAAAGCGCGATGTCGTCATCTTCTTCGAAGTGAGTCTAACGTCGCCCTGCTGACGCCGGCCGCGAGGGGCCGTATTCTTCGGGGAGAGAGTCGCCCTTTGCCCCCGAGCGCATTCTCTCCGACTTCGGCGGAACTTTCCCTCGGAGCGAGGGGCTTCGACCACGAGAGGCTCTTTTCGAGCCCGGACCTCCGTCGTTACTCGGAAGTCGCCGTCTCGGCGGTTTCGACCGGCTCGGCGTCCCCCCTTCTCGGGGCTCTCGGGACTGCGCCGAAAGCAGCGGCGCTCGAGCTGGCGGCCTTCGCGGCCTCGGTCCAGGGAATGGCGCCTCTCCTGGCGACGCTCGGGGACGTCGGCCTCCTTCCGGCGCCGCTCGTTGAGTTCTTCCTTTTCGAACGCTCCGCGTCGGCCGTGCGGGGCAAGAAGCTGCTGAGGACGCTCGAGGAGACGCATCGCGCCCTCGCCGGCTCCGGGATCGAGACCGTCGCCCTGAAAGGAGCAGCGCTTCTCCTCAGAGGCGATGCAGAGCCGGAGCTGAGGCCGATGGGCGACCTCGATCTTCTCCTCGTCGCTCCCGAGCGGATCGACGCCGCGACGCGCGCTCTCGAGAGGCGGGGATGGAAGCCCCGGTTCGATACGCCGCGCCACCGCGTCTTCGTCCGGCCCGACGAGCGCGTGGCACGTCCGGCCTGCGAGGACCCGGAGAACCCGATCCGGATCGAGCTTCACACGAACTTCCGGATCCCGGTCCTCGGAAGGACGTTCGACGCGACCTCGTCGCTCGTCTCGGAAGCGGCGACCGTCGAGCGGGAAGGCGTGCGTTTTCTGGTCGCCTCGGGCGGCGCCTTTCTTCGCCACTTCCTTTTCCACGCGGCCGGCGACTTCGCCGCTTCCGGCCTTCGAGGGGTCCAGGCGCACGACTTCCGCCTTCTTTCGAGGCGCGGCGGTCCCCTCCGGGTGCCCCTCACGAGCACCGATCGTCGCGTGGGGCTCGCTCCGCTCGCCTACGCCGCCGAGGCCATCGAGGGTCTCTTCCCCGGGAGCTTCGAGAAAGGCTTTCTCGGCGAGCTGTCCCGTGAGGTTCCCGCTCGGCTCCTCGCCCGGGCCAGCGCTCTCCCCTCGCTTCGCCACACGCGGCCCGCGCGGAGCTGGACGAAGGTGAGCCTCTCGATCGCCGAGTCGCCGTGGCGCAAAGCGCGGTTCTTCCTCCAGGCCGCTTTCCCGCCGCTCGGGGAGGTGAGGGTCAACGTGGCGCCGGACGCCTCGGGCGCCGCGCTCGTCGGGGCGTGGCTCGCGGTCTTCGGACGGCGGCTGGTCTCGGCGGCGCGCCGTCCGGGAAGGCCGGAGCGCGACGGAGCTCAACAGGGCCCGGCCACCGGGCTGCAGCCGGGCGAGATCCGAATCCACGAGCGCTTCGGCCCGATGGCCGTGAACCGCGGCGCCGTCCTCTTCGAGTGCGAGTGGGACGGCGGCCTTTTCGAATCGGGCGTGATGCTCGGTGGCATCTTCCGTTCGGGATCCTTCCGAAGCGGAGTCTTCTGGGCCGGCCTCTGGAAAGGAGGGAGCTGGGAGGGGGGCTTCTGGCATCACGGCTTCGGCCCCGACGGGCGGTATCGCCCACGGGGCGCGCCTCCCGGTGCGTCGCCCGGCACGGCGGCGTCCGCGAGCGCGCTCTCTCCGGCGCAGGAGAGCGGAGCCGGCCTCACGGTCTTCGCGGCGACAGTTTTTCCGGACCTCGTCCGGCTCTGGCACGCCTGCCTCGTCAGGGCTCTGCCGCGCGAGGAGGCGATCGTCGAGGTCTACGATGACTCCGCCGCTGGTGACCTCGACGCGGTCCTGCTTCCCGGAGCGACGATTCTCCGCCGGGCGCCGGAGCGCCCCGACTTCCAGATGGCGTACAACGACGCCATTGCGCGTGCGACGACCCCCCTCCTGGCGTTCGTGGACACCGACGTCTTCTGCGTCTCGAAAGACGTCTGGAGACGGGCCCGTGCGGAGCTCGAGCGCCCGGAGGTCGCGGCGGTCTCCTGCGTCTCCCGCGAGGCCGCCGAGAGCCCCGGAACCTTCGCCGTCGTAATGAAGGTGGCGGCCTACCGCGAAGCCCTTCGCTCGGTCCCGGGAGGATTCGTCCCGTTTGCCGAACGCGAGGCGTC
>JBLMYG010000173.1:0-23040 GCA_050258155.1 Acidithiobacillales bacterium | reverse complement strand
GCACGCGCCGAACAGCGCGTGGCGACGAGGCACGAAGGTATCGTAGCGCGGGAGAAGGCGCCGTCGGGGCGCCCGGTGCGTCCCGGCTACACCATGTAAGGGAGATCGGAGGCGTGCGTCGGGTAGGCGAAGAGCCCTTCCTTGAGGTCCGAGGCCTTCAGCTCCTTTCGGATCGCCAGAGCGAAGACGTTGATGAGCTCCTCCGCCTGCGGACCGATGAGGTGGGCCCCGAGGATGCGGCCGCCTGGCTCCTCCACGAGGACTTTGAAGCCCGAGCCCTCGGCGTTGACGCGGCGCGAGGAGTACCAGCCCGACGTCTCCATGGTGTTCACGCGGAAGGCGAGCCGCCGCTCGCGAGCCTCCTCCTCGCTCAGGCCGGCGCGCGCGAGAGGAGGGATCGTGAAGACGACGCTCGGAATCCCCGAGTAGTCGGCCGACACCCGGTTTCCGTTCAGGAGGTTCTCCGCCGCGATGCGCCCCTCGTAACCGGCGACCGGCGTCAAGGGCAGGCCGGCGGTGTCGGCGGCGTCGCCGGCGGCGAAGACGGCAGGGTTCGAGACGCTCTGGAGGTACTCGTTGACCCTGACCCCCCGGCGTCCCGATTCGACGCCCGCTTCATCGAGCCCGAGGTCGTCGATCTCCGGCACCCGGCCGGCCCCGTGCACGACCATGTCTGCGCGAGACGTGCGGCCTCCCTGGGCGGAGACGCTCAAGCCGTCCTTTTCCCTCTCGATCCCGATGACGCGGGTGTCGAGCTGGACGTCGATGCCGAGGCTCCGGGACCTCTTGACCAGCAGACCGACGAGATCCGGATCGAATCCTGCGAGCGGGCGGGGCCCTCTGTGGACGATCGTGACGTGGGAGCCGGCGCGGGCCGCGATGTGGGCGAACTCGAAGGAGATGTAGCCGCCTCCCACGAAAACGAGCCGGCGCGGAAGGGCGTCGAGCTCCAGGAAGCCGTCGCTCGTCACGAGGTGCTCGCTCCCCGGGATCCCGAGATCCGCGGGGCGGGATCCGGTGGCGATCAGGACGTGCCGGGCCTCGAGCGTGCGTCCACCGACCTCGATCCTCCCGGGCCCCGTGAAGCGGGCCCGGCCGGAGAGGGCCACGATGCCGGCTCGCTCGAAGGCCTCTGCCCGCATCCCGGGGACGGGGTCCGTGAACGTCCTCTTGAAGCGGATCAGATCGCGCCATTCGAGCCTCGCTCCCTCGCCCCGGAAGCCCCGCCCTTCCATCCGCCGGCACCAGTCGAGGAGATCGGCCGCACCGACGAGGACCTTCTTCGGATCGCATCCCCTCAGGGCGCACGTGCCGCCGAAGGGGCGCGAATCCACCACCGCGACGCGCCACCCGGACGCGCGGCAGCGTGCGGCGGCGGCGGAGGCGGCCGTACCGGTCCCGATCGCGACGAGATCGAAGCTCTCGGGCATGGCGTCTGGGCCTCCGGCCTTCGACCGTCAATCCCGGCTCAGGGTCGCGATGTCGATGACGAAACGGTAGCGAACGTCGCTCCGGATCATCCGCTCGTAGGCCTCGTTGATCTTCCCGATCGGGATGATCTCCACGTCCGCCGTGATGTTCCGTGCACCGCAGAAGTCGAGCATCTCCTGGGTCTCCGCGATGCCGCCGATCATCGAGCCGGCCAGCCTCCTGTTGCCGAAGATCAGCGACATGGCCCCGACCGGCGCCGGGGCGGGCGGGACGCCGAGGAGGACCATCGTCCCTTCCGGCCGGAGGAGGCCGAGATAGGCGTTCAGGTCGTGCTGCACCGAGATCGAGTCGATCAGGAGGTCGAACCGTCCGGAAAGCCTCGCGAGGGCGTCGGGCCGGTTCGTCAGCTCGAAGGCGTGGGCGCCGAGCTTTCGCGCGTCCGCCTCCTTGGCCTGCGACGTGGAGAGCATCGTCACGTCACCCCCCATGGCGCTGGCCAGCTTCACGGCCATGTGGCCGAGGCCGCCGAGCCCCACGACGGCGACCCGGTCGCCGGGCTTCACCCCCCACGTCCTGAGCGGCGAGAAGGTCGTGATGCCGGCGCAGAGGAGCGGCGCTGCCGAGGCGGGATCGAGGCCGGAGGGGACCTTCAGCGCGAAGCGCTCCTTGACGACGATCTCCGTCGAGTAGCCGCCGTACGTCGGCGTCTTCCGGTCCATCTCGGTCCCGTTGTACGTGAAGGCCGTTCCCTTCTCGCAGAACTGCTCGAGGTCGCGCCGGCACGGGTCGCACGAGAGACAGGAGTCCACGAAGCACCCCACGCCGGCGAGGTCGCCGGCGGCGAGCTTCGTCACCTTTTCGCCGACCTTCGTCACGCGGCCGACGATCTCGTGGCCCGGCACCATCGGAAAGATGCCGGGGCTCCATTCGTCGCGGGCCTGGTGGATGTCGGAGTGACAGACGCCGCAGTAGAGGATCTCGATCCGGACGTCATCGGAGCGGGGGTCGCGGCGGGTGATCTCGAAGGGGACGAGCGGCGCCTTCGGGGCGGGCGCGGCATAGGCGGGAATTCGTCCGGTCACTTCTTCCTCCTCGACGAACCGGGTACGGCCCGATCGCGAAGGCGGATTCGGTTCTTCCGGCTCCTCATCCGGGGATGCGCCGGACCAGCCGCAGCCACCAGCGGAAGAAGCGGTGTCCGGCGTCGACGGGCGCGCAGTACATGAGCGGGCAGCCTCCCACGATCGGCTCGATGCCCGCGGCGCGGCACGCACGCACCGCCTCGTCGGAAACGCTCCCGTCCCCGAACGACCTGTGGAACCAGACATGCCGGATGCCGCGGGCGGCGGCCTCGCGCACGAGGCGTTCCGCTACGGCGGGATGCGTGGCCACGATGACCCCGTCCACGCCGCCAGGCACCGAAGCGAGATCGGGGTAGGCGCGGACCCCCTCAAGCTCCGTGGAATTGGGGTTGACGGGGATGGCCTCGTGGCCCGTTTCGGTCAGCCTGCGGAAGATGGCGTTCGCGGGAGCCTTCCCGCCCCGCGAGACTCCGGCCACGGCGATCCGCTTCCCCTCGAGAAACTCGGCGACCGGAGCGGGGACTGCTCTCATGGCCGCGGCGATTCCTCCCTCATCTCGCCGACGATACTCCGCTCGGCAGCGGCCGACGTATCGGCCGGACCGGCTCCGTTCGCTACGGCTCCGGACGGACCGGCGTTGATGCCTGAGCGCCCACGACCGTCGTCCAGGAGCGCACCCGCCAGCTCCTGACGAGGCCGTTCCGGACGTACGGATCCCGCTTCACGAACTCCTCGGCGACCTCGGGCGAGGAGCCCTGAAAAAGGAGGACCGCACCGTCCACCGGATCGGCGAGCGCGCCGCCGAGGACGAGCTCGCCTCTCTCATGCGCCTTCCAGGCGAGGGCGAGGTGCTCGCGGCGGAACTCCGCCCGGCGCGGGAGGTAATCGTCTGCCGTCTCGTAGAACAGGAGATAGTGCATAAGACCTCCGACGGGTGACGTTTGCCTTCCGATGCGGAGTCTAGAGCGTCGCGATCAGCGTGCGGCAGGTCGACGTCCGGGTTCCTGGCGCGCCGGGCGCGGTTGCACGCCTCGCGAAGCCGTGTATCGTCGGGCTCACGATCCCCATACGAAGGGCCGCATGAGATTCACCTCCTCCATTTCGCCTCTCGGCCTCCCCTTGTTGGACGTCGTCGTCCCCGCGCCCGTCCCGCCCGGCTCCACCCCGGAGCGGCCCGTCGCGCGGGGATGGGTCGCGATCGGCCCCGTCGCGATCGGTCTCGTCTCCTTCGGCGGGCTCTCGGTCGGCGGCCTCGCCCTCGGGGGCTTCGCTCTCGGTCTGTTCCCCCTCGGCGGCATCGCCGTCGGCGCGATCGCCTTCGGGGGCGCCGCCGTCGGGTACTGGGCGGTCGGGGGCGCGGCGATCGCTGCGCAGGCCGCTCTGGGCGGTTTCGCCGCTGCGCCGACGTACGCGCTGGGGGGCGCGGCCTTCGCGGAGCACGCAAACGACGCGGCGGCGCGCGAGTTCTTCTCGTCCGGCTTCATCCTGCCGGCTCTTCGCTACGTGGCCGGGCACTCGAGCTGGTTCCTGCTCATCCTGGTCGTCCTGCTCCTCTTGCCCTACTTCTCGAAGAAACGTTCGGGTGCCTGACCCGGCGTTCGCGTAGCTCTTCCCCCCACAGGGACGCAAATTTGCCCCTGCATGGCGCTGCTTTCGCCTCGCGCTGGGACATCTGCACCATTTCGCATCTTCGGGAGTGACGGCGATGATGCGCGGCAGGAGATGTCGCGAAGCGCCCGCCGGCTGGTCATCGTCCTCGGGGTCGTGGCCGTCGGCGTGGCTCTCCGGCTGACGGTCTTTCGGCCGGCGCCGGTGCCGGTAACGGTCTACCGGGTCGAGAGAGGGCGGGTCGAGGAGACGGTCGTGAACAGCCGCGCGGGAACTGTCAAGGCGGGGCGGCGCGCCACGCTCTCCCCCGAGCTGGGGGGGCGGGTCGCGGCGCTTCCGGCGAAGAAGGGGGCGAGAGTTCGGGCCGGCGACGTTCTCCTCCGGGTCGCCGACGCGGACTACCGGGCGCAGCTCGACGTCCAGGAGAGCGCGCTCGTGGCCGCGAAGGCTGCCGAGCGCGAGGCGTGCCAGTCGGCCGTCCAGGCGGCGCGCGAGCTGGCGAGGAACGAGAACCTCGCCCGCGACGAGCTGGTCTCGCAGGACGACCTGGACAGGCTCCGGACGGCCCGCGACACGTCGGCCGCCGGGTGCGACGCCGCGCGGGCGAAGATCGGCCAGGCCGCCGCTGCCGTGGAGTCCGCCCGCGTCACCCTCGCGAAGACCGTCCTCAGGGCCCCGTTCGACGGGGTCATCGCCGACGTGACGACCGAGCTGGGGGAGTGGATCACCCCCTCGCCTCCCGGCCTCCCGATCCCGCCGGTCATCGAGATCCTCGACACGTCCGGGATCTACATCAGCTCGCCGCTCGACGAGGTGGACGTGGCGAAAGTGAGGACCGGCCTCCCCGTCCGGATCACCTTCGATGCCTACCCGGGCCGGACCTTCGCCGGACGGGTGACCCGTGTGGCGCCTTTCGTCCTCGACGTGAAGGAGCAGAACCGGACCGTCGAGGTGGACGCGGCGCTCGACGATTCGGCCTTCGCCGAGAAGCTGAAGCCGGGCCTCTCGGCCGACGTGACGGTCGTCCTCCGGACGGTGGAGAACGTCCTCCGGATCCCGGGCTATGCGCTCCTCGAGGGAGACCACGTTCTCGTCCTCAGGGACGGGCGACTGGTCAGGGTCGCGGTGAAGACGGGCCTGAAGAACTGGGACTTCGTGGAGATCACGGGCGGCCTCTCGGAGGGGGATCTCGTCGTCGTCTCGCTCGACCGGCCCGAGGTGAAAGCCGGGGCCCGGGCCGTCGTCCTGAGGACGCCGGGCCCTCCACGGTCACAGTGATCGAGCTTCAGGGGCTCTGGCGGAGCTACCTCGTCGGTGACCGTCCCGTTCACGCCCTCCGGGAGGTGACGCTGGAGGTCCCGGACGGCGACTACCTCTCCGTCATGGGGCCTTCGGGCTCCGGGAAGTCGACGCTTCTGAACATTCTCGGCTGCCTCGACCGGCCCGACCGGGGCTCGTACCGCCTCGACGGACGCGAGGTGGCGCGCCTCTCCGACGCGGAGCTGACGCTCGTCCGGCGGCACCGGATCGGGTTCGTCTTCCAGTCGTTCCATCTCGTGCCGCGCCTCTCGGCCCTCGAGAACGTGGAGCTGCCGATGATCTTCGCCGGCGTGGAGAGGGGGGAGCGCGCCGGACGCGCGCGAAAGGCGCTCGATGACGTCGGCCTTTCGCCCCGTGCCGAGCACCGACCCGAGCAGCTCTCCGGCGGTGAGCGGCAGCGCGTGGCGCTCGCGCGGGCGGTCGTCATGGGTCCGTCGATCCTTCTCGCCGACGAGCCGACCGGGAACCTGGACACGGTCTCCGGCGGCGAGATCGTCCGCCTGCTGGAGACGATGAACGCCAGCGGCCTGACCCTCGTCGTCGTCACGCACGCCCCCGCCATCGGTGGGCGCGCCCACCACAGGGTGCGGCTCGTGGACGGCGCCGTCGTGGAGGATCTGAAGCCGTGAGCGAAGGCGACCTCCTCCGGCTCGCGTTCGGCGGCCTCCGGGGCCATCGCCTGCGGGCCGGCCTGTCGCTGTTGGGCGTGGCCATCGGCGTCGCCTCGGTCATCGTGCTGACGAGCCTCGGGCAGGGGGCGCGCGACTACGTGACCGGGGAGTTCATGGGCCTCGGGACGAACCTCCTGATCGTCCTGCCGGGAAAGACGACGACGACGGGGATGATCCCGGCCATCGGCGGGACGACGCACGACCTGACGCTGGACGACGCGGAGGCGATCCGGAGGCGCGTGAGGCAGGTGCGCTACGTGGCGCCGATCGGCGTCGGCACGGCGCCGGTCAAGTTCGGCGGGAAGAGCCGGGACGCGACGGTCTTCGGCACGACGTGGGAAATGCAGCCCGTACGGCGCCTCCGCGTTGCCCTCGGCAGGTACCTCCCTTCAGGCGAGGCGGAGCGTGCTGAAAACGTCTGCGTCCTTGGCGCGAAGATCCGGACGGAGCTCTTCGGCGCGGCGAATCCCGTCGGCCGGATCGTCCGGATCGGCGAGGAAAGGTACCGCGTCCTCGGCGTGATGGCGCCCCGGGGGCAGGGGCTCGGCTTCAACTTCGACGAGGTCGTCCACATCCCGATCGTCCGGAACATGAAGATGTTCAACCGCCGTTCGATCTTCCGGATGCTCATCGAAGTGAACTCCCGGGAGGAGATGGAGGCGGCGAAGGAGGCGATCGTCTCCCTGATCAAGGAGCGGCACGAGGGGGAGGAGGACATCACGGTCCTGACGCAGGACTCCCTCGTGGCGACGTTCGGGAAGATTCTGGACGCCCTGACGGCGGCGCTCTCCGGGATCGCGGCGATCTCCCTCTGTGTCGCGGGGATCCTGATCATGAACGTGATGCTCGTCTCGGTGTCGGAAAGGACGCGCGAGATCGGCCTTCTCAAGGCGGTCGGGGCGGAGTCGGGACAGCTCCTCGCCCTCTTTCTTGCCGAGGCGGCGCTGCTTTCGACCTCGGGCGGCGCCGCCGGGCTTGCCGCCGGGATCGGCGCGGCGCGGCTCGTCTCCGCGGTCTATCCCGACTTCACGGCCTCCCCCCCGGGATGGGCCATCGCGGCGGCGCTCGGGGTCTCGCTCGCCGTCGGGCTCCTCTTCGGAGCGCTGCCGGCCCGGCGTGCGGCGCGCCTCGACCCGGTGGCGGCCCTCGCGAGGCGCTGATGTCGTTCCGGGATCTCCTTCGCCTCGCGGTCGCGTCGGTGTTTGCGCACCGGCTCCGGTCGATGCTGACGACGCTCGGCATCGTCGTCGGCATCGCCTCGGTCATCCTTCTGACGTCGCTCGGCGAGGGGACGCGGCGCTACGTCCTCTCCGAGTTCTCACAGTTCGGGACGAACCTTCTCGCCGTGTCGCCGGGACGCGTGAAGACGCAAGGGATCCCGGGCGCCGTCGGCGGCACGACGCATCTCCTGACCGTCGAGGACGCCGGGGCGATGCTGAGGGTGCCGGGGGTCGTAAAGACGGTTCCGGTGTCGTTCGGCACGGCGCGCGTCGCGGCAAGGGAGCGGGGCCGCAGCGTCTTCATCTACGGCGTCACCTCCGACGCGACGGAGGTCTGGCGTTACCGTGTGGCACAGGGCCGGTTCCTCCCTTCCGGCGATCCGCGTCGGGGAGCGCCCCTCGCCGTCCTCGGACCCAGGCTGGAGCGGGAGCTGTTCGGGGAGGCGAACCCGCTCGGCGAGCGGATTCGGATCGGCGGCTTCCGGTTCCTCGTCATCGGGGTCCTCGAGCCGAAAGGCCAGTTCCTCGGCTTCGACATCGACGACGCCGCCTACATCCCGGTCGCTTCGGCCCAGCAGCTCTTCGACCGGGAGGACCTCCTCGAGATCGACACACTCTTCTCCCCGAACGTCCCGGTCGAGCGGATCGTCGAGGGGATCCGGCAGCTCCTCGTGGCCCGGCACGGCGGAGAAGAGGACTTCACGATCACCACGCAGAACGAGATGCTGGGCGTCCTCGACCGCGTCCTCTCGATCGTCAGCTTCGCGATCGGCGGGATCGGCGCGATCTCCCTGCTCGTCGGCGCGATCGGAATCCTGACGATGATGTGGATCTCGGTCGGGGAGAGGACGGAGGAGATCGGCCTCGCGAGGGCCGTCGGTGCCAGCCGCCGTCAGATGCTGGCCCTCTTCCTGATCGAGGCAGCGCTCCTCTCGGGCGTCGGTGGCGCCGCGGGTCTCGCGGCGGGGATGGGGATCGGCCGGCTCCTCTCGGCCCTCCTCCCGGGCCTTCCGCTGCGGACACCCCCGCTCTTCGTCCTCCTCGCGATGGCGGTCAGCCTCGCGGTCGGCCTCCTCTCCGGCGTCCTTCCGGCGCGCCGGGCCGCGTCCCTCGACCCGATCGAGGCGCTCCGGGCGGATTAGAGGCGTCCCGGCGCGCTGGCGCCGGCGGCTGATTGAGGCGCATCATGGAGACGGTGAAGCCCGAGGGCCCTAATGGCCCCGGGAAAGGGAGGCGGGTGGGCGCCTCGAGGTGCGCGACATGACGCAGACCGTCCTGATCGTCCTCGCCCTGGTGTTCGCGGCGGTCGTCTTCGGCGGCTGGTGGCTGCTGCCTGCCTTCAGGCGGTGGCGCGGACAGCGGCTCATCACCTGTCCCGAGACGAACGAGCCGCAGACGGTCGAGATCGACGCGAGGCACGCCGCGCTGACGGCGCTCGGCTCGTCGCCGGAGCTGCGGCTCTCGTCGTGCTCCCGGTGGCCCGAGCGACAGGACTGCGGGCAGGAGTGCCTCGCGCAGATCGAGAGCTCTCCCGACGGCTGCCTCGTCAGGTCGCTCGTCGTCGAGTGGTACGCGGGAAAGGCCTGCGCCTTCTGCGGCAAGCCGATCCCTGTCTCCGGCTGGGGTGAGCACGCTCCGGCCCTCGTGGCGCCCGACGGGCGGACGGTCCTCTGGAAGGAGCTCCGGCCCGAGCGGCTCCCGGAGGTCTTCAGGACCCACAAGGCCGTCTGCTGGGACTGCCACGTCGTCGAGAGCGTCGTCCGGAAGCGGCCGGATGTCGTCACCCTCCGTCCCCGGCGCGATCAGCTCTACCATTAGGCCCGCATGCGGCGGGGCCTCGCGCTTCTCCTCACCACGGTGCTGGGGGGCGCGGGCTGCGCCTCGGGAAGGGTCGCGGAGAGACGGGCCTTCCTCGAAGCCGGGCGCGAGGTGAAGCTGCTCCGGTCGCCGCCGACGAAGACGGAGCTGAAGAGAGACCTCGACCTTTTCATCGAGGACGACCTCCTCATGACCTTCGACAAGGCCAAGAGCAGCGAGAGGAGTCAGATCGCAACGCTCCGGATCGTCTTCGTCGGCGGGATGGCGGCCGTCGTCGTCGGCGCCACGGCCGGAACCCTGAAGGACAACCCCGGCTGGCAGGCCGCCGTCCTCGGAACGGGGGCGGCGGCGATGGCGTATTCGGCCTATCGCTACTTCGGTCCGGTGAAGGACCTCCACGAGTGTCAGGAGTTTCTCGCCAGGCAGGAAGCTGCGCTTCGGCGGTGGGAGGCGGAGCATCTCGGCGATTCGTCCGGGCCGGTCCCCGCGGAGACGTGGTTCGACTACGTCAACATGGTCACCGAGATCCAGCTCCACGGGAGCTGTCTCAAGGTCCAATAAAGATGCTGCAGGGGGAAGTTCCCCCCCGACCCCCCGACCCCTCTCCCTACCTCATCGAATCCATGATGGCCTCGAGGGCCTCTTTCGACGGGCGGAGGCGGTCGAGGGGAAGGTCGAAGAGCGGCTCGTCCACGAGGTTCAGGAGGTCGCCGAGCGAGGGCTTCGTGGGGTCCACGTACAGGATGCCGGTCAGGATCTCGCCGGTCTCGTGGCTCTCGTGGATGGCCGCGAGGGCCTTCTCCCGATCGGTCGGGTCGTAGTCGCGCCCCACGCCGCGGAACCTGAGGATCGAGCCGTCGGGGAACCTGACGTCCTTCGATTCTCCGGCCGGGATCTCGGCGAGGGTCTCCTCGAAGAAGGGGACGAAACCGATCTCGTGGACCGGCGTCTCGTGCTCCTTCGACCACTTGTAGCTCTTCGTGGAGCCCTCGTGGTCGGCGAAGGTGACGCAGGGGGAGATGACGTCGATCACGGCGGTTCCCCGGTGGACGATCGCGGCCTCGAGGATCGTCTGGAGCTGCTTCATGTCGCCCGAGAAGGAGCGGGCGGCGAAGGAGCCCCCCAGCTCGATGGCGAGGGAGCAGCAGTCGATCGGCGTGAAGACGTTCAGGGCGCCGTTCTTCTGCTTCGCACCGACGTCGGCCGTGGCGGAGAACTGCCCCTTCGTGAGGCCGTACACGCCGTTGTCCTCCACGATGTAGAGGAGCGGGATGTTGCGCCGGACGAGGTGGACGAACTGGCCGATGCCGATCGAGGCCGTGTCGCCGTCCCCGGAGACCCCGATCCCGACGAGGCTCCGGTTCGCCGCCAGGGCGCCCGTTGCCAGCGACGGCATCCGGCCGTGAACGCCGTTGAAGCCCCAGGCGCGGTTCAGGAAGTAGGCCGGCGTCTTCGAGGAGCAGCCGATACCGGAGAACTTCGCGACGCGGTGCGGCTCGATCCCCATCGCGTAGAAGGCGTTGATGATCTGCTTCGTGATGACGTCGTGGCCGCAGCCGAGACAGAGGGTCGACTTCGACCCCTCGTATTCGGCCTTCGGAAGGCCGATCCGGTTCGTCTTCGGGGCGGCGGGGGCGGGAGGCGTCGCGCTCATGGTCAGGCTCCTCTGGCGGTCCCGCGCTCGCGGTCGGCGAGGACCCCGTCCACGACCGTCGTCGCGTCGAGGGGGAGACCGTCGTACTGGAGGACCGGGACGAAGCACGCGGCCCGATCGGGGAACTCGTCCCGGAGGATCGTCCGGAGTTGCGCGTCCCGGTTCTGCTCTACGACGTAGATCCGCTCGTGGCGCGCGATCCAGTCGCGGACCGTCCCTCCGACGGGAAGGGCCCGCAGGCGGAGGTAGTCGAGCGGGATCCCGAACTCCTTGATCAGCCGGTCGCGTGCCTCCGCGGTACCGTAATGGGACGAGCCGAAGGCCAGAAGGCCGCTCGAGGCCCCCCGGTTCTCGATGACCGGCTCCGGCATCAGCGAGCGGGCCGTCTCGAACTTCCGGGCGATGCGGTCCACGTTCGCGACGAAGTCTCCCGGCTTCTCGGAGTACTGCGCCATCTCGTTGTGCCCCGAGCCGCGGGTCAGGTAAGCGGCCTGGGGGCTCGGCGTTCCCGGCAGCGTCCGGTAAGGGATCCCGTCGCCGTCCACGTCGCGGTAGCGGCCCCACGTCTCCTTGACCGCCTTGATGGAGACCTCGTCGAGCACTTTCCCCCTGCGGCGCGGCCGCGTCGGCCAGGAGAACGGGTCGGCCATCCAGTTGTTCATGCCGAGGTCGAGGTCGGAAAGGACGAGGACGGGCGTCTGGAGTTCCTCGGCGAGGTCGAAGGCGTCCATCGCCATCTCGAAGCACTCCTCCGGCGAGGCGGGGAAGAGGACGGGATGCTTCGTGTCCCCGTGCGAGTTGTAGTGGGCGAGAAGGAGGTCCCCCTGCATCGTCCGGGTGGGCAGGCCCGTCGAGGGCCCGACGCGCTGGACGTCCCAGACGACGGCGGGGACCTCGGCGTAGTAGCCGAGGCCGAGGAACTCGGACATGAGCGAGATGCCGGGCCCCGACGTGGCCGAGAACGCGCGTGCTCCCGTCCAGCCCGCGCCGATGACCATGCCGATGGAGGCGATCTCGTCCTCGGCCTGGATGATCGCGACGGTCCTCTTCCCCGTAGCCGGGTCGACGCGGTGCTGCTCGCAGAAATCGATGAATGACTCGCAGAGCGAGGAGGACGGCGTGATCGGGTACCAGCAGCAGACGGTCGCGCCGCCGAAGAGGCAGCCGAGGGCGGCCGCCGCGTTCCCGTCGACGATGATCTTCCCCGCGGTGGCGTTCATCCGCTCCACGCGATAGGGGATCTTCCGCGGGAAGTTGGCCGCCGAGTATTCGAGGCCGAGCCGCATCGCCGCGAGGTTCAGGTCGATGGCCTTCTGCTTCCCCCGGAGCTGCTTCCTGAGAGCGGCCTCGACCTCGACAGGGGCGATCCCCATCAGGTCCGCCACGACCCCGACGTAGATCATGTTGACGACGAGCTTCCGGAGCTTGGCCAGCTCCGAGCCGGCCGTCACCTTGAGGACCAGCTCGGAGAAGGGGACCGGGTAGAAATGGAGATCGTTCCGCTTCGCCTGGACGCCCAGCTTCTTCTCGAAGATGACATGGGCCCCCGCGCGGACGTCACGGACGTCCTCGTCGGCGGTCTCCGGGTTCATCAGGACGAGGACGTCGAGCTCGCGCTTCCGGGCGATGTAGCCGTCCCGGCTCGCGCGGATCGTGAACCAGGTCGGCAGCCCCTGGATGTTCGACGGGAAGAGGTTCTTCCCGGAAACGGGGACCCCCATCCGGAAGATGGAGCGCATCAGGACCGTGTTGGCCGTTTGCGAGCCGGAGCCGTTCGCCGTGGCCACCTGGAGCGAGAAGTCGTTGACGACCGTCTCGTCTCCCGTGCCCGCCTCCAGGCTCGTCTGTGTCAGGACACTCGACATGCTTCAGATTCCTCTTTTCCGTCGGGGAGTGGATTTTGAGACCTGGTCTCGTCCTCGATGCCCCGCGCCCGAATTGTACGGGAAACGCCCGGAGAGGGCCGCGCTTGTACGACGGGTCCACAAGCGCCGCCGCCGCCGGCCATAATGGCGGCTTGCGGATTGTCTCCCTCTGCCCTTCGATCACGGAAAGCCTCGTCGCGCTCGGCCTCTCCGAGGAGCTCGCCGGCGTGACGCGCTACTGCGTCCATCCCCGGGAGACGACGAGGAGGCTCCGGAAGGTCGGCGGGACGAAGAACCCCGACCTCGCCGCGATCCGCTCCCTCGCCCCCGATCTCGTCTTCCTGAACGCCGAGGAGAACCGGCCCGAGGACGTGGAGGCGCTGGCGAAGGAATTCAGCGTGGACGTCTCCCACCCGCGGCGCGTCGCCGACGTGCCGCCCCTCCTCCGCCGCTGGGGGCGGCTGACCGGACGGGAAGAAAGGGCCGAGGAGATTTCTGCGGAGTTGGAGGAGGGGATCGCGCGGATCGAGCGCGGCCGCCCGGCGCCGCCGGCCTTTCGTTGTCTCTACCTCGTCTGGAAGAACCCCTGGATGATCGTCGGCCCCCGGACGTACGTCGCCGACCTGCTCCGGCTGGCGGGAGGCACTCCTTCTTTCGAGGAAATAGAGTGTTCTCCGTCCGACTACCCGGTCACGGACGAAGAGACGATCCTGGAATCCGATCCCGACGTCGTTCTTCTTCCCGACGAGCCGTACAGGTTCTCGGAGAGGGACGCCGCGTTCTGGCGCGAGCGGCTTCCGCGGGCGGATGTCCGCCTCGTGGCGGGAGACGACTGGTGCTGGCACGGCGTCCGGACGCTGCGGGGCCTCGAGGCGGCCCGGGAGCTGGCGGAGGCCGTTCGCGCCGGCGCCGGCGGCTGACGGCCTTCTTCCCCTTCGCTCCCTGGATGGCTCCCTCGCCCCCAGGCGGGCGCGGCGGCCGGCCGCATCCGCCGGATGCCGCGCCTCAGTCCGCCTTCAGCTCGAACTTCAGCTCGTCGAGACCTTCCGTCCACTTCGCCACGAGCTCCGGGGTCACGGCCGTCTTCAACTTGTCCTGCGAGGTCTGGATGGCGCGGTCGGCGTCGGCAAGGCTGCGGCCCGTGGCCCGGTAGGCCTCTTCGATGTTTCCGTTCAGGTCGTTGTCGGTCAAGACCGTCAACTCGACGCCTGCCGCCGTCTTCCGGACGAGCTTCAGAGAGAGGAACCTCTTCCCGATGTTCAGCTCGATGAGCTGGAAGAAAGCCTTCTCGTAACCGGGCGGAGGATTCTGGATCCATTTGAAGTAGCTCGTCCCTTGCGGCATCCGGCTGACCAGCCCCCCGTGGGAGGTCGCAAACTGCTTCATGTGCTCGATGACGTCCTTCAACTTCGGCGCGGGCTGCTGGGCGAAGGCCGCGAGTGCGACGGAAATGACCAGACCAAGAAGGACCGTTCCGAGATGCCGGCGCATGAGGTACCTCCCCGCCTGCGGGCCCGTTCCCCGTTTGGACGGCTCCTGATGAAGCATCGTCCGTCCCTTCCGTCGGATCAATGATTCAGATAAATCAAGCCCCGTCAGAGACCTGGCCCGGCGAGGCCGCCGGTGTGCCGCCCGCGACGACGCGATTCCTTCCCTCCGCTTTGGCTCTGTAAAGGGCTGCGTCAGCCGAGGCGATCAGCGCCTCGGGGGTCTCCCCGTCGCCTGGAATGGCCGCGACCCCGAGCGAAAGGGAGATCCGGCCGAGAGCCTTCCCTTCGTACGTGGGAGAGAGACTCCGGACGGCCTCCCGGAGCCGCTCGGCGTGCTTCCTGGCGCTCTCCAGAGTGCTTCCGGGAAGGATCAGCATGAATTCCTCACCGCCGAAACGGCAGGCGACGTCGTACGGCCTGAGGTGCGCGATGAAGAAGCGGCCCAGCTCCCGGAGGACCTCGTCGCCCGCCGCGTGTCCGGAGGTGTCGTTGATCCTCTTGAAGAAGTCGATGTCGGCCATGATGATCGCGAGCGGCATCTCCTCGCGGGCCGCTCGGCGCAGCTCGCGATCGAGCGCCTGCTCGAGGTAGCGGCGGTTGTAGAGGCCGGTGAGCGGGTCGCGCACGGCCTGGATCTCGAGTGACTCGCGCAGCTTCACGTTCGCCATCGCGAGAGCGATCTGGCTCGTGACGTTCAGCGCGAAGCGCTCGTCCGCCTCGGCGCCGGACAGGTGGAGGAGGCCGTGGGACTCGCCGTGCGCCAGGAGAGGGAAGCAGAGGGTCTTCCCGTCCGGCTCTCCCCGGACGTGCGTGCAGAGCGGCCCTCCGCCGGGAAGGCGGACGACGTGGGTCTGCGACAGCCGGAGCGCCCAGCAGTCGTCGACGTGAAAGGAGTCGTCGCTGAGGCTTCCCCACGCCACGACGCTCTCGAGCGTCCGGTTGGCCCTGTCCAGGATGTAGAGGCCCCCGCGCGTGCCGCCGAAGAGGCGCGGCGAGACCTGCCGGAGGACTTCGAGGATGTCGGAGACGGTCCGTGCGCTCTGGAGCATCCCGGTCATCCCGTTCAGGAGGGCGACGGCCTCTCCGCGACGTCCGATCTCCTGCGTCCGTTCGCTCAGCTGCTGCTCCAGCTCGGCGGCGCGCTTCCGGTGCTGCTCCTCGGTCTGGCGGACCCGGAGCGAGGCGGCGACGCGCGGCAGAAGGCCCGCCAGCCGCTCTGCGAGCGGGGCGTCCTCCTCCCGGCTCTCGGCCGAGAAGAACTCGAGAATCGTCAGCAGCTCCGCGCCGGCCCGGATCGGGAAGGAGACGCCGCAGCGAAGCCCCGCGTCGTTCGCGGCGTTGGCCCGGAGGAACTCCGAGCGGCTGACGAGGTCCGCGTCCCAGGCCGGCTCGCCGCCGGGGTAGCCGCTCGGGAGGACCCCGGGGACGGGGGCCGGCGGGAAGGCCGCGCTGGAGGTGCAGAAATCGGCGTAGCGCTGCTCGGCGGGATGAAAGGTGGCCGCCAGTCGAAGCTGCTTCGCCCCTTCCTCCGGGACCCACGCCTGCCCGAGCGTCCAGCCGGTGGCCCGGCAGACGTCCCGGAGAAGCCCGTGGAGCGCCTCGGAGAAGCCGGCGGCGTCCGCCGCCGTCAGGAGAAAGCGGAGCAGGAGCGCATCTTCCGGGAGGGTGGCCGCGGCGGGGGTCGTCGGCCGCGGAACGGGCGACCCGGTGACGGCGGAACGGGGTCGTACCGGGGTCTCGGCCATCGAGCCGCTTCCCGCTCTATCAAGCCTCAGCCGGATCGGCGCAGAAGATCAAGAAACTCCTCTCTGACCGCTTTCTGCATGAAGATACCGCGGATCGCCGAGGTGACGGTGACCGCTCCCGGTTTCCTGACGCCCCGCATCTCGACGCAGAGGTGCCTCGCCTCGATGACGACCATGACGCCCTGCGGCCTCAGCTCCTCCTCGAGGACGGAAGCCACCTGCTCGGTGAGCCGCTCCTGAAGCTGCGGCCGTCGCGCATAGAACTCGAGCAGTCGGGGAAGCTTGGAGAGCCCGACGATCCGCTCGTTCGGAATGTAGGCGATGTGCCCGTGGCCGTAAAACGGCACGAAGTGGTGCGCGCACATGGAGTAGAAGGGGATCTCCTTCTCCATGACCATCGCCGTGTAGTGCTCGTCGTTCGGGAAGGTCGTCAGCTTCGGCCGGGTCCCCTCGTCGAGCCCGGAGAAGATGTCGAGATACATCTTCGCGACGCGCTGGTCGGTATCGAGGAGGTTCGGATCGAGATCGGGCGAAAGGCCGAGGATCTTGATGATCTCGCGGACGTGGGAGGCGATCCCGGCGACGCGCGGGTCGTGCTCGTGCTCGCTGACGGCGTCGAAGGCATGGGTCGCGAGGCGGGTGTCCATATTGGCCCATCATACGGAATCAGGAGGGGCCGGATGGAGAGACCTGTTGGAAAGATGCCCGGGGGGCCCCGGCCGGATCGGTGGCGGGCGACGAAGATCGTGGCGACGCTCGGGCCGGCGACGGAGAGTCCCGAGATGCTCAGGCGCCTCCTCTCGGCCGGCGTCGGCGTCTTTCGCCTGAACGCTGCGCACGCACGGGCCGGGGAGATCCGGCGCCGCGTCGAGGCCGTCCGGAGAGTCGAGCGGGACGTCGGACGTCCTGTCGGGATTCTTCTCGACCTCGGCGGACCCAAGATCCGGCTGGGGAGCGTGCCGGGTGGCCCGATCCGGATCACCGCCGGCGAGAGCGTCCTGCTCTCGCCCCGGCGGGCGGCGGGAAGGTTGCGGGGCGGCGCACACCGGCTCCACGTCACGTACGGGGCGCTTCTCGCCGACGTCTCTCCTCGCGCAGAGGTTCGCATCGACGACGGAAGAGTCCGGCTGCGCGTCCTCCGCCGCAGGGCGGGCGCGCTCGACTGCCGCGTGCTCGCGGGCGGGCTCCTCCGGACGGGTGCCGGGGTGAACTTCCCCGACTCGGCCCTCTCCTCTCCCGCCCTCACGGCCAAGGACCGGCGGGACCTTCGGGAAGGGCTCGGCGCCGGGGTCGACTTCGTCGGCCTCTCGTTCGTCCGGAGCGAAGCGCACGTCGCGGGGCTCCGGCGGCTCGTGGAGCGGTGGCGCGGAGCCGCGCGCCCCTGGATCGTCGCCAAGATCGAGCGCCCGGAAGCGGTCGAGGCGCTCGCGCGGATCGCCGCCGTCTCCGACGCGCTCATGGCGGCCCGCGGGGATCTCGGCGTCGAGATCGGACTGGCCGCCGTCCCGCGAGCGCAGGAACGGATCCTCGAAGCAGGGCGTGCCGCCGCGATTCCGGTCATCGTCGCGACGCAGATGCTCGAGTCGATGGTCGAGAGCCCCGTCCCGACGCGGGCCGAGGTCTCGGACGTCGCAGGCGCGGTTCACGGCGGGGCTGACGCCGTGATGCTCTCGGGAGAGACGGCGGTCGGTCGCTTCCCGGTCGAGGCCGTGCGGACGATGGCCGAGATCGCGCGGATGGCCGAGCGGACCGCGGAGCGGGCGGCGTCGGCGGGCGCCGCCTCGGTCCCTGGCGCCGGCGGCGGCATCGCGGCGGCCGTCGTGGAGGCCGCCGCCGTCGCCGCGGCGGCGTCCGGGGCTGCCGCCGTCGTCGTCTACACGGAGTCGGGGCAGACGGCGCGGCTCGTCTCCAAGCTCGGCCTCGGGATCCCGATCGTCGCCTTCACGCCGTACGAGCTGGTCCGCCGCAAGATGACGCTCCTCTCGAACGTCGTCTCCTTTCGGATCCCGCGGGCGGCTTCGGTCGAGACGATGCTCCGGGCGGGAGACCGCTTTCTCTCGGGCCTCAGGGTCCTCTCAGGCCGGACCGTCGTCGAGGTCTCGGGGGCGGCACGCTCCGAAGGGGCGACGAACACCGTGCGGATCCGGTCCATCGGAGCGGCCCGCCGCTGAGGTCAGCGTCCGCCGTGCGGCACGCCGATCCGGAGGTCCTCGCCGTCCATTGAATCGGGATCGAACGGCACGCCCAGCCACGCGAGGAGAGTCGGCGCGAGATCCACCGTTCGCGCGACCTTTCTCGTTCCGTGCGGCACGCCCGGACCGGCGAAGACGAAGGGGACGACCATCTCGCTCCGCGAGAGTCCGCCGTGGCCGGCCGCCTTGCCGGACCGGAAGCCGTAGCCGTCCCTCGGCGAGAGGAGAACGTCGGGGGCCCTCGGAGAGTCGAAGAACTCGGGAAGCTGCACGACGAGGTCCGGGTACTCCGCCTCAGCCGTCGCGTCCAGCCACTCCGACGCCGTGTAGGAGCCTCCCTCGAGCATCGGGCCGACACGGGGATCGGATGCGTATCCGAGAGGGTCCACGCCCCTCCGGACCCGGTAGGCGAAGAGCGGCTCATCGCCGTCCCGCTCCTCGCGGGCGATGTCGGCGATGCCGCCCGGCCCGTAGACGACGACCTGCCCGGATGCGGCTCCTCGTGTCACGACGAGGGCGACCTCGGGAGCACGCGAAAGGGCCTCCGCGAACTCCGAGAGCGGCGGGGTCGGCATCGGCGGGGCCGGGGAAGCGGCGCTTCGGGCCCCCTTCTTCGGCGCTTTCCGCTTCTTCGGCTTCTTCTGCCCGAGGGTGAAGGCGGGCGGAACGTCCTCCGGAGGGCGGGAGGCAGGCAGCCAGATCATGACGCCACGGAAGGCGCCGACGGCGATCTGGGCGTCGCCGACATCGTAGGCCTTCGCCCGCTTTCCCTTGGCCGGGACGAGGATGCAGTTTCCTCTCGCGCAGTCGGCCTCGGTCGGGTGGGCGAAGAGGGCACGATGGACGAGCTCCTCGGCGTCGACATCGGTCGTGTACGACCTGTTGCCGTGGTCGCCGAGAAGGACGAAGAGAATCTTGTCGTACACGCCGTGCCGCTTGAGCCGCCGGACGAGACGTCCGAAGGCGTGGTCGATGTTCTCGAGCGTCGCGCGGAACTCGTGGCTCTCCGGCCCGTCCGCATGCGCCACCTCGTCGGGGCCCAGAAGGTGTGCCCAGGCGAGGGACGGAAGCCGGCCGACGGCGAGAGTGCCCATGTACGCGTCGCCGATGTCGTCGAGCGTCTTCCTGTCGAGGAACTCCCAGTCCCACCGGGCGTACGAGGCCGTCAGCGCGATGATGTTCTTGGCGTACACGGTGGCTCCGCGGGCGATCGGCGTCGTGACGGCAATGCTGTCGGGCGGGAGGCGCTCGTAGAGCGTCCGCGCGCCGGGGGTGAGGAAATCGGAGGCAGAGTAGATCCGGAAGATGTTGGTGTGCGACTCGGCGAGGCGAAGGCGGCGGTCGAGCCAGATGTTGGCGGGGATGCCGTGATGGCCGGGGAAGAGGCCGGTCAGGAGAGCCCCGAGATTCGGGTAGGTCTCGCTCGGCACGGAGACGACGGCCGTCCCGAACGAAAGGCCGCGGTCGAGGAGATCGTGCTCGATGTTCGGCAGGTCCCCGTTGGCAACGAGCCGCTGGAAGGCCTCGGCGGAAAGGCCGTCGCAGAAGAGGACGCAGACCGACCGGGAGAGCGGTGCCTCGACGGTACGCGCTGCCTCCCGCATCCGCTGATGGATCGAGCAGGAGCAGAGGAGCAGGAGCGCCGCGAGCCCCGCGGCGCCGGATTTGCGAAGACGGCAGGGCATCGTTCTTCGACGGCTCAGGCCCGGGTCCTGAGACGTGCGAGTATCCGGGAGACCGCTTCCGCCGTCGCGGCGCCGAGGATCTGCTCCGGAGGGAAGCCCGCTTTCCGCGCCGCGGAGACGCCCCATCGCGCGTCCTCGAGCCCGGCGAGGTCGTGGGCATCCGGGTTGATCGATGTGAAAACGCCGGATCGTCGTGCGGTCTCGCCCCATCTCCAGTCGAGGTCGAGCCGGTAGGGCGACGCGTTGAGCTCGACGCCGCAGCCCGCCTCGCCGGCGGCAGCGAGGACCGCCTTGAGGTCCACGTCGAAACCGGCCCGAGCCAGGAGAAGCCGGCCCGTTGCGTGGCCCAGCATCGTGACGCGCGGATTCCTGACGGCGCGGACGAGGCGGGCCGTCTGGGCTTCGCGAGAGAGGTGAAAGGCGGAATGGACCGAGGCGATGACGAAGTCGAAGCCGGCGAGGAAGTCGTCTCCGTAATCGATCGAGCCGTCCGGCAGGATGTCGGCCTCGGTGCCCCGGTAGATCGTCAGGCCGGGGAACTTCGGCCGGAGCGCGTCGATCTCGGCCCACTGCTCCTTCACGCGCTCGACGCTCAAGCCACGGGCGTAGGCCGCGGCCGGGGAGTGGTCGGTGATGCCGACGTAGCCGAAGCCCAGCTCCTGGGCCCGGCGAAACGTCTCCTCGAGCGTCGCCTTCCCGTCGGACCAGGTCGTGTGGAGGTGGAAGAGCCCCTTGAGGTCGCCCGGGCCGACGAGGCGGGGGATCTGCCCCCCGGCCGCCAGCTCCACCTCGCCCAGCCCCTCGCGCAGCTCCGGGGGGATGAAGGGAAGGTCGAGACGTTCGTAGAGAGCCGATTCTTCGAACGAGGGGGACCGAAGAGCGCCGGAAGCATCTCGCGCTTCGAGCTCGCGCAGATGCGCGCTCGAGCCCGTGGCCCCGAGAAGCCGATTCCCGAAGTCTTCCTTCGGTCCTGCATTGACGGTCACAGGAGGGACGCCGGGCATTTCGGGAATCGCCGGAAGCTTTTCCGGCCGCTGGCAGGCGACGACCACTGAGATCTCCGAGACGGTTTCGCACCCCCTTCTGAGCTCACCCGCGATCTCCACCCTCTCGATGCCCGCCGGTTTCGCCGAGGCCGAGAGGAGGAATGTCCGCGCGGCTTCGGCCCGAGCCCACGCCTCGGGGAGCCGCCAGCGCCCCTCGGTCGACCGGACGAAGCGGAGCCCCTCGTCGATCTTCTGCTGGCTCTTCTCTCCAAAACCGGGAAGGGAGAGGAGCCTGTTCTCCCGGATGGCGTACTCCAGCTCGCCGAGCGAGGTGACGCCGAGATCCTTCCAGAGGGTGTGCGCCTTCTTCGTGCCGAGGCCGGGAATCCGGAGGAGGTCGGCGAGCGTGGAAGGGATCTCCACCTCGAGCGACGAAAGGGCGGGGGAGGCGCCGGTTTCGACCAGGGCGGAAATCTCGGCCGCAATCGACTTTCCGATCCCCTTGACCGTCTCGAGCTTTCCCCCGCGGACGAGGGCCGGCAGATCGGGGACGCCGGCCACGATCTCCGCGGCGTTCTCGAACGCGCGCACCTTGAACGCGTTCTCGCCCTTCAGGGCGAGGAGCTGCGCGATGCGCGAGAGGGCGGCCGCGACCGCGGCCTTGTCCACGGAATCAAGCGTACAGGAAGCGGCTGCCAATGATGTTCGGACGGCGATGAGCTTCCCAGGAAGGTCGTCGGATCGGCATGGCCGGTGGAGGGCGCTACTTTGAACAGAAGGGAGTTACAGACCGGTGGAGAGCTCGATTCCCGTCGTCGCCCGAAAAGTGTTGCCGGAAAAGACGCTGGCGCCCAGGTAAAGACCCGAAGCGTCAGAGTAGATGGCCAGACCAACAGGTCGCAGGTCGAGCGAGACCTCGACGACGTCGTTTCTGGCGCGCGCAGAAAACAGCCTGTGACCGTCTAGGAGAAGATTGAGTCCTCGAGCGTCCGATTTGACCTGCACGGGGCCGGAAAGGACGACGTTTTCCTTGATCCTGATTTCCTGTCGCGCCGGTGGTGACGTCACTTCGACGGAGAGTGCGAGGCTTTCGTCAGGTCGTCTCGTCAGCGTAAACAGAGGACGGCCGTCGATCGCAATCGCACGATCGCAATCGACGAAGCGGTTTGTTCCAAGAAGGATCGCCTTCATGCCGCGTGAAGGAAGACGAATCGAGGTCGCCCTTCGATCCTCGTCTCGAAGTCGCCGGAGAGACTCCCAGACGCGACTCGGAGGGTCAGCGGTGCCGTGAGAACCGATCCGGTGATTCTGGCGCGCCGTCCCAGGAGCCAAGCATAGTGTGCACGTGTCGCTTCCGGCGTGTGAAACACGAGAAGAAGGGTCGCCCCGAGGATCTCCTCGCAACGGCGTCGGAGCTCCCGTAGCCTTCTGAGCGTGTCCCGCTGCTCGCCAGCGGGTATATCGAAGAGTTCGAGTGTCAGGTCGCGACCTTCGAAGTCCCCGAATGAGGTCATCTCGTCGGTCCATCGAACAAGGCGAGGTCGAAGGGCCTCCTGAAAGCGGGAGAGGACTTCGCTGCGCTTCTCCGGAAGGGACGGTGTGCCCGCCATCACCCATCACTCCGAGATGCCGAAGCGGCGAAGAAGATCACCGGCCGTCGCAGCGAGCTGAACGGCTTCGTCAGGCGCTATCTCGTCCGGAAAGTAATCCGCGATGACACGCCTGCTGTACAGGAACTCCACGGTCTCTGAATTCTCTTCATCGACGATGCCCGCCCTGAGGATCTCTCGCGGAAAGCTGTCATGTCTCCAATACCGTCTTCCGCTCTGTTCGGGCGTCTCGTAACCTTCCTCTTGAAGCCGGTGCCAGCAGGCATGGTAGGCGGCATAGTAAGCACGGGTCGCTGAGGCGTTGGGGGACGGAATCTCCGCTCGAAGAAGGTCCCTTGCGGCCCGGAGGTTCTCGATTGCTTTCCGTCTCATCCGAATTCAGCGTAGCACGCGGCGCCAGTTAGGATAGATGGATGGGACGTTTCCGCGGCGCCGACCTCCACTGTCATTCCGTCTTCTCGGACGGCGTCGAGACGCCGGCGGCGCTGGTGGCCCGCGCGGTTGCTGCGGGGCTGTCGGCGCTCGCGCTCTCGGACCACGATGCCGTCCACGGCCTTCCGGAGTTCGAGGTGGCTTCGGCCGGGACGGGCCTGATCCCGGTCGCGGCCACGGAGCTCTCGACCCGGTTCGACGGCGACGACGTCCACCTCCTCGGCCTCTTCG
>JBLMYG010000172.1:0-13522 GCA_050258155.1 Acidithiobacillales bacterium | reverse complement strand
TGACCGATGCGGAGCGGGCTCAGGGGCTGATGTTCCGCGAGTCGCTCCCGAAGGACGCCGGAATGCTCTTCCTCTTCGAGGGCGACTCCATCCGCCCCTTCTGGATGAAGAACTGCCACTTCCCCCTCGACATCGTCCACCTCGTCGGGGACGGGACCGTCGTCGACGTCCTGCCGAATGTCCCGCCCTGCGCGGAGGAGCCCTGCCCCAACTACACGCCAAAGGCCGCTTCGGACACGGTCCTCGAGATCAACGCCGGTGCGGCGGCGAAGAACGGTGTCGTCAAGGGGGCCAGGGTTCGGTTCGTGGAGGTCCCCGGAAGGTAAGACGAACTTGCGGGCGATCTTCCGACAGTAAGAGACTCTCCGTCCCAGGAAGAGGCCCACGATGTCCCGAAAGGTCGTCCCGCCGAATTACCGGACCATCATCAAGGGAGGGGTCATCATTCTCGTCCCGAAGCAGCCCCTCTCAGCCCTGAAGGGCTTCGCGACGAAGGTGAGACCCGCGCGTCTTCGGGAGAAGAGGGACCGGTTTTGACGCTCATCGACGCACTCTGACGCTGGCGCACAAGGCGCTCGACCTGAGCCTCAAGCATCGCCTGCCGGGGGAGGACCCGTTCTGAGCGCCCCCGCATCCTCGCCGCCCTTCCTCCACACGTACGCATACCAATAGGCGAGCTCCCCGAAGGCACTTCCAAAGATGATGATGAGTATCCAGACGGGCCGACTGCTCTCGGTCAGGCGCGACTCCTTGATGATGAGATATATGTAGAAGAGGGTAATGCAGCCAGCCACCGCGATGAATGACATGTGAAGGACGCCAAGGGTTACGAAACGCTTCATAAGCAGCGTGTCTGTCCGTTCGGATGCCGGAACATTCGGTGCCAGGCCCACGAGCACGGTGAGAAGAAAGAACGCCAGGTAGCCCAGTTGCAGCACGGTCAACACGCACAGCCCTATGGCCCCGCCTCGTGAGAGTCTCAACCTAGGCTCTTTCCGTCACGAGAAGAAGTCGAGGGTCTCGTTGAAACCACGGACAACGATGCATCTTATGGCCGTCGACGATTCTAGGCCTTGTGAGCCGCACGCGTGCGGCAGAGGCGCTGCTGCCAGATGGCAGTAGAATGATAGCCAGATTGGAGGTGGCGGCATGCTCTCCACGAAGCGGATGGTCGAGATGCTCGGGGGGCCGAGGATCCTGCGGGCCGGGAGCCTCGAGGACCTGAGGGACCGCGTCCGTTCGGGGCTCCCGTACGGGTCGCTCGAGGCCGTGACCTCGGCCTATGCGATCGATACCAAGGAGCTCGCTTCGATCCTCCACGTCCCCCCGCGGACGCTGGCAAGGCGAAGGAAGGCCCGGCGATTCACCGCCGAGGAGTCGGACCGGCTCTTCCGCGTCGGCCGGCTGGCCGCCCTCGCCGAGGACGTGCTGGGCGGGCGGGAGAAGGCGACGAGCTGGCTGCACCGGCCCAACAGGGCGCTCGGCCAGAAGTCGCCGCTTCAGTCGCTCGACAGCGACCTCGGCGCGGCGGAGGTCGAATCCCTCTTGCGGCGCATCGAGCACGGGGTTTACAGCTAGGGCCTGGCGTGAGGGTCTGGCGGATCTGCCGTCGCCGGTTTGCCGCCTTCGACGGGGAAGGCGCCCGGATCGCCGGAGGACGATGGAACCGGATAGGGACGGCCGTCGTCTACACGTCCGCGACGCTTTCGCTGGCCGCGCTCGAGTATTTCGTGAACGTCGAGGCCTCGGCGGCTCCCGACGATCTGGTCTCGATCTTCGCCGACATTCCCGAGGACGTGCCCACGGCAAGTGTCGAGGTGCGCGACCTTCCGCGCGACTGGCGCCGATATCCCGCTCCGGACTCGCTCAGGGATATCGGGACGGCCTGGGTGACGCGCGGCCGCGAAGCGGTGCTGTCCGTACCGTCGGCCGTCGTGCCCTCGGAGCGCAATTACCTGATCAACCCTTCGCATCCGGCCTTCGGGAGAATCCGGATCGGCTCGCCGCAGCCCTTCTCCCTCGACCTCAGGCTCTGGAAGGCGCGCTGAGTCAGGAGCCCGACGGCACGAAGCGGAAGAGGCCGCGTCCGACGGTCGCGAGGAAGAGCCCGCCCTTCTCACGCGGGTCGCCGGCCCAGCCGGTGACGCTGAGGCCCGCTTCGGGGAGCGAGATGGCAACCTCGGCGCCCCCGGCATCGCGGAAGACCAGCTTGTCGAGAGCGCCGTCGACCTCCACGCCGAGCGGGAGGGGCCGGGCGGTGACGCGCGGGCGGCCGAAGCCGCCGGAGAGCGGCCCTGCGAGGCCGGATGTGGCCAGCGGGATCCAGCCGCTCCCGTTCCACGCAAAAGCCTCCCGCACCGTCTCCGCCACGAGGAGCGGCGGGCGGGACATCCAGGAACGAACCCGGCCGACCGACTCCACCGGAACCGAAAGGCTCCCGAGGCGGGCCCAGTTTCGCCCCGCATCCCGGCTCTCGAAGACCCCTGCGTCCGTCGCCGCGGCGACGGACGCACCCTCCGCCGTGAGGGAGCGCGCCGAGCGGGCCAGCGCCACTTTCCACGGCGCTCCGGGGGCGTCCGCCGCGAAGATCCCCTCGGGGGTCGCCGCAAGGAGCCTGCCGCGGACGCGCAGAAGGGCGAGGACCGTCGCCGACGGGGCCTCAGCGAGGCGCTCGGCGGCCCCCGTCGCCACCTCGACCGTCCAGAGGCCTCCTGCGGGCCCGTCGGCCGCACGGGCCACCACGACGCGCCCCTTTCCCGATTCCGCCACGGCAGAGAGGCGCGCCTCGGCGAGCCCGCGCGCGGCGGAGCCGAAGCTTCTTCCTCCGTCCTCGGAAACGAGGACGCCCTCCGATTCGGTCCCCATCACGAGCCGTTCCGGACTCACCGGGTCGAAGACGAGCGCGTTGACGACCAGCTCCTGCGTGATCCGGCGGAAGCTCTTCCCGGCGTCGCGGCTCTCGAAGAGGCCGCCGGTCGTCCCTGCCAGGATCCGGTTCGGGTCGAGCGGATCGATCCGGACGACGTGCGTCCGGCGGTCGGAGAGCCCGTCGCGGTGCCGGACCCAGGTCGCTCCGCCGTCCGTCGTCCGGTAGACCCAGCCGCAGGTGGCCGCCCAGAAGTCGTCGGGATCTCCCGGGAGAAAGTCGAACCCGAAGACCTCCGTGTCCTCCACCATTCCTCCGGCGATCCGCGTCCAGCTCCGTCCGAGGTCCTCGGAACGGAACGGGTGCCGGAAAGTTCCCGCGAAGAGGAGCCCCGGCCGGGCCGGATGGAACTCGAGAAAGGAGATGCCGGCTCCCGGAGCGAGGGGAGGCATGGCGCTCCGCCACGTTGCCCCTCCGTCCTCGGAGATCATGAGGCCGGCGTCACCACCCGCGGCCACCACCCGGCGGCCCGCGAGCGAGGTGACGGCCAGGGCCCGCACGTTCGCCCTCCCGGGCCAGCCCCGGACCTCCCTGAAGGTCGCACCGAGATCCTCCGTGACGACGAGACGGCCGCCCTGGACGACGCCCGTCAGACCGATCCAGAGAATCCGCGGCCGCTCCGGGTCCGGCGCGAGCGCCGTCACCGCGAATCCGGGGAACCGCGCCGACGGCGACGGGGGTGCCCAGGATCGCCCGCCGTCGGTCGAGCGGTAGAGCCCCCCCTGGGCCGTGCCCAGCCAGAAGGCGCCCTCGGCCGAGCGATCCGGAACGAGAGAAAGGACCTCGGCACCCGGAAGCGGATACCGGAACCACGTGCCGGTCGCCGTCCCGGACGTCGCCGCGGCACCTCCCGGCGCAATCCCGATGAGAAGCGCCGCCACGGCTCCGGAGATCGTGCGGGCTGCGGGGCGGCTCACGAGATTCTCGTTCAGGGGTCCGTCTTCGACGGTTCCGTGCTCGAGGTCGTCCCCACGGAGGAGTCCTTCGAAGGCGCAGCCTTCGTGTCCCCGGCCGGGCCCCCGCCGTCCTTCGGCCTATCGCCTTCAGGTTTCCCTCCCTCGGAGGAGCCCCGGGCGGCGCCCGACCGCCCGTAATCGCTGACGTACCAGCCGCTCCCCTTGAACTGGAGGGCCGGGGCAGAGATGAGCCTCTTCAGCCTGCCGCCGCACCGGTCGCAGAGAGAGAGCGGCGCATCGGAGAAGCTCTGGAACGCCTCGATGGTCCTTCCGCAAGACTCGCAGATGTACTCGTAAAGGGGCATCGTTTCCTTCCTCGCTCCGGACGGGGCGGCCGTCAGCGCCCGTTTCCCGATTCGTGGCTCTCCTCGGGCCCCGTCCGCCATTGAAGCTTTCTGATGCCGCTCGTCAGCTCGCGGCGGAGAATCAGCTTCAGGACCCAGAAAGCGTACAGGATTCTGGCGTTCAGCGCGACGTCTCCCGGTCCCAGGGCCACGAGGTCCCTGAGGGTCCGGGTGCCGTCGACCCTCTGGAGAAACTGCCTCTCGGCCGAGGAGAGCGACAGCTCCGGCCGCCCCGGCGGCTCCCTCCCCTTGTCGAGAATGGTCCACGACGGCCCGAGCCGCGCCACGCAGCGCTTCGGGTCCTTCATCCGCTTCACCCCGTCGAGGACCGCCTGCGGTGTCGGGATGTCGAGCCGGATCGCTTCGTCTCCGCGGGAGGGTCCCGCCTGAAAGGTGACGCACCCCTTCTCCCAGTCGAAGACCGACCAGAGAATCTCCTTCACCTGGTCCGTGACGGCGCCGGTCAGCTCCTCGTCCGAAAGGAGCCCTTTCTCCACGAGGACGGCGCCATACCGCCGCCCCCCGCCCGCCTCGAGGAGCCCCTGCTCGCCGAGATGATGCTCTGCGGTGTTGATCCGATGCGACCTCCGGAGAAAGCTCCCGAGCGAGTCGTCTCGATCGCTCGACGTCGCGAAAACGATATGGCCGCCGAAAAGGTAGATGCGTTTCTCGACCTTGTCGCGAACCGCCGTCACGACTCCGGGGACCCTGTGCTGGTAGACCGTCTGGAGAATCTCGGGCAGCGGCTGTTCCGAAAGGTCACCCTGGAACTGATACCTCCCGGAGGACATGCCCTCGATATTATGCGCGCCCCTGGCGGGGCGGGGACCACCGGCAGCTCTTGCTAGGATGCCGGGGTGATTTCGTTCGACGAGGCACTCGCCTCTGTCGTGGAGGCGGTTTCCCCTGCCGACGCGGAGACGGTCCCGCTCGCCGGCGCGGCCGGGCGCGTCCTGGCCGAGCGGGTCAGCGCGGATCTCGACCTCCCCCCCTTCGACACCACGGCGATGGACGGGTGGGCCGTCCCGGCGGCCGAGGCTTCGTCCGCGCCGTCCTGCTTCCGGAGGGCGGGCACTCTGGGGGCCGGCCATCCTGCGGCACCGCTGGGGCACGGCTTCGCGCTCAAGGTCATGACGGGCGCACCGCTTCCCGAGGGGAGTGACGCCGTCGTCCCGGTCGAGCAGGCGAGCGAGGAGGGGGACGGAACCGTCCGTCTCCTCGTCGCCCCGGAGAAGGGCGCCCACGTCCGGAAGCGCGGGGAGGTCATCGCCGCCGGTGACACGCTCCTCTTCCCCGGCCGCCGGCTCACGCCCGCCGACCTCGTCCTCGCTGCGGCCGCCGGGCGGGAGGCGCTCCGCGTCGTCCGCCGCCTGCGGGCGGGCGTCCTCGTCACCGGCCACGAGGTCGTCCCGGCCGCTTCGCGCCCCGGTCCCGCGCAGATCCGCAATACGAACGGCCCGCTCCTTCGCGCGGCCCTCGGCCGCTGCGGCGCCGAGACACGTGACCTCGGCACGGCGCCGGACGACGTCCGGGCGCTCCGTGTCACCCTCGGGAACGCCCTGGCGGCGGGGCTGGACATCCTGCTGACGACCGGAGGTGTCTCGGCGGGCGACTTCGACATCGTCCCGGGAGTCCTCGAGGAGCTCGGAACCGTCCCGCGCTTCCACAAAGTTGCCATCAGGCCCGGGAAGCCCGTCTTCTTCGGGACGGCCGCGAGGACGATCGTCTTCGGCCTCCCGGGGAATCCGGTCTCGGCGGCCGTCGTCTTCGACCTCCTCGTCAGGCCGGCCCTCCGGAAGGCGGCAGGCCTCTCCCCGGCGCTTCCCCCTCCGGTCGAGGCGGCGCTCGCGGCGGCTGCAGGGAACAAGGGCCCTCGTCTCTTCTTCTCGCCGGCAAGGCTGACCTGGAAGGGTCCGGAGCTTCTGGTCACACCGGTGCCGACGAAGGGGAGCCACGACGTTCTCGCTCACGCGAGAGCCGGAGGGCTTCTGGTCCTTCCTCCGGGCGCGCGCCTGGCCGCGGGGGACCGCGCCCTCGTCCATCTCGGTACCGAAGAGACGACGCTCGGGGCGTTCGCGTGACGCGCCGCCGCGTCGCCATCACCGGCCTCGGCTGCGTCACGCCGCTGGGTCTCACGCGGGAGGAATTCGCCGAAGGCCTCCGCGAGGGGCGCTCGGGCGTCAGCCGGATCTCGCTCTTCGACCCGTCCGGGCTCCCCGTGACGATCGCCGCCGAGGTGAAGGGGTTCGACCCGACGACCGTGATGCCGCCATCCGAGCTGCGGCACGTGGCGCGCGTCGTTCCGCTCTCCCTCGCCGCGGCTGCCGAGGCGCTCGCCGACGCCGGCCTCGACGCCTCGCGCTTCTCTCTCGCGGAGCGGCGTGCCTTCGGCGTCGTCTTCGGCTCGGGCGGGGGGGCGGTCGACTTCTTCGAGCGGATGTACGGCCACTGGTACCGGGGCGAGCTGAAGAAGGCCTCCGTTTACGCGATCCCGACCGGTACGATCGGGACGCTCTCCTCGGAGATCTCGATGCACTTCGGCCTGAAGGGGCCGTCGCACGTCGTCTCCACCGGCTGCACCTCCTCCGCCGACGCGATCGCGTACGCCTGGAAGGCGATCGCTCACGGCGAAAGGGACCTCGTCCTCGCCGGCGGCGCCGACGCCGTCATCACGCCGGGCATCATGACCGGCTTCGCCCTGATGAAGATCCTGTCGTCGGGCTTCCAGGAGTGTCCCGGGCGCGCCAGCCGGCCGTTCGACGCGGCGCGCGACGGATTCGTCCTCGGCGAGGGCGCCTGGCTCTTCGTCCTCGAGGAGCTCTCTCGCGCCCGCGCCCGGGGCGCCCG
Organism: Acidithiobacillales bacterium; assembly: GCA_050258155.1. Taxonomy (GTDB): domain Bacteria; phylum Acidobacteriota; class Thermoanaerobaculia; order UBA5066; family UBA5066; genus DAOMFB01. The sequence continues at coordinate 6,449 of JBLMYG010000172.1, read as the reverse complement.
CATCTGGGCCGAGGTGCTCGGATTCGGAGCCACCTGCGACGCCTATCACCGTGTCCGCCTCGACGAGTCGGGCGAGGAGCCGGCGCGCGCCATGTCCGAAGCGCTCGAGGACGCCGGCCTCTCGCCGGCCGACCTCGGCTACGTCCAGTACCACGGCACCTCGACGGTCCTCAACGACCCCATCGAGACGCGAGCGACGAAGCTCGCGCTCGGGGAAAGCGCGCGGCGAATTCCAGGCTCGAGCGTCAAGAGCCAGGTCGGACATCCCCAGGGGGCCTCCGGCGCGGCCGGCATGGCGGCCACGCTGATCGGGATGGCGGAGGGATTCCTCCCGGCCACCGTCAACCTGGAGGCTCCCGATCCCGAGTGCGATCTCGACTACGTCGCCGGGACGATCCGGCCCGGCGAGGTCGAGTTCGCCCTCTGCAACGGGATCGCCTTCGGCTCGAAGAATTCGGCCCTCGTCGTCCGGAATGGCCGCGCCCTCTCCCGATGAGCTTCTGGATTCCCGAGCGCGTTCCCTCCGAGGAGATCCTCGACGGCGACGTCTCCCCTCTCGAGGCCGAGGCGAGCCTCTCCGACATCGAATGGGTTCACCGGCGACTCGGAGGGCGCGTTCTCCTCCGGCGGCATCTCCTGCCACTTCTCGAACGGATCGCCGGCGGGCCCGGAACGCGGCTCTCGATGCTCGACCTCGGCTGCGGGTCGGGCCACGTCGGACGCGACCTCGTCCAGGCCTTCGCCCGGCGGGGCGGGCCGCTCGACGTGCTCGGTCTCGACCTCAAGATTTCCCACGCGCGCCTCGCCGAGCGCGGGCTCTCCGTGACCGGCGACGCGCTTCGTCTCCCCTTCGCGGACGGCAGCGCCGACGTCGTCTTCTCGACCCTCTTTCTCCACCACTTCTCTCCGGATGATCTCCGGCGCCTCCTTCTGGATTCGCGGCGCGTGGCTCGAAAGGCGGTGATCGCCTTCGATCTCTCGCGACACCGGATCGCGGCTGCTGCCATCTCGATCATCGGGCCGCTCGCGTTCCGGACGCGGATCTCGACGCACGACGGGAGGGCGAGCGTCCTCGCCGCCTACACCCCGACGGAGATCGCCGCTCTCGCCTCCGGGGTCCTCCCCGGAGCCACGGTGAACCCCGCCGGACCCTTCGTCTGGCAGCTCGTCTGGGCCCGGCCATGAACGGGGTCTCCTGCGACGTCGCTGTCGTCGGAGGAAGCCTCGCCGGGAGCGCGGCCGCCGCCGCGCTGGCCCGGGGAGGGGCGAACGTCGTGGTCCTCGAGAAGAGCCGATTCCCGCGGACGAAGATCTGCGGCTCGTTTCTTTCTCACGAAGCCCTGCCGGTCCTCGAGCGGCTGGGGGTGCTTCCGGAGATCCGGGCCGCCGGGGCGGTGACGATCGGGCGCTTCGCTCTGGTCCGGGCGGGAGGACGGCGCGTCGAGGCGGACCTCCCCGAGCCCGTCCTGTCGCTTTCGCGGGAGCGGCTCGACACCATCGTGGCCGAGGGGGCTGCACGCGCGGGGGCGGCGCATCGGTTCGGAACGACCGTCCTTTCCTTCGAAGGGGATCTCCGGAGGGGCTTCCGGCTCAGGACCTCGGACCTCGGCCTCAGGGCTCACGCCGTTCTCGGCGCGTGGGGACGCTACAGCCCTCTCGACGGCCAGCTGGGGCGGCTCCGCTTCCGGCAGAAGGCGTCTCTCTTCGGGTTCGGCAAGCGGCTCTCGGGAAATGCCTCCCGCCTCAAGGGGCGGGTCGTCCTCCATCTCTTCAAGGGGGGATACCTTGGCCTGTCGCTCCTCGAGGGGGGCGTCGTGAATCTCGCCGCGCTCGCGACGCCGAAGGTCGCGCAGGAGGCGCACCACGACTTCGGCGAGCTTCTCTCGCGTCTTTCCGGCGAGAGTCCCTCTCTCGCAGCCGATCTCGAAGGGCTCTCGCCCCTTCCCGGCCCCGTCCTCCTCTCCGAGCCCGTACACCTCGGCCTCCACGGCGGTGTCGCGGGAGACGTCCTCCTCGCAGGGGACGCCGCGGGGGTCATCGACCCCTGGACAGGGACGGGAATGGCCCTCGCGCTCCTGACCGGCGAGGCGGCCGCCGGACCGCTCCTCGACTTCCTCGCGGGACGCCTCAACCTGGAGCGCCTGAAGACCGCCCACGCTGCCGCCCACCGCGCCCTCGCCGGCTCGCGCTTTCGCTGGAGCCGCCTCCTCCGGGGCTTCCTCCAGGGCGGTGTCGCCTCCCGCCTCATCGCCCCCGCCGCCGCCCCGCTCGCGCGGCGGGCGATCGCCCTTACCCGTAGCCCTTAGCGCTCTTTCGTCGTCTTCCGTCTGGCCGGCGGTTTCGCCTTCTCCCTGATCGCCCACGTGCCGGGGGGCCGGCTCATTTCTTCTCGTCGACCGGCATCCGCGACGATACGAGGTACGGGTCCCGCTTCTTCAGGAACGCGAAGACATCCTCAATGTCGGCGTTCTCGTTCTGCTCCCAGCCCACGTTGCGGAAGCGGAATTCGTCGGTGCGCGTCCTGGCGACCCACTCGAAGCACTCGAGGCCGCTCGCCTTCTTGAGGCAGGTGAGCTGCTGCTCCGTGAGGCTCTTCTCAGGGATGAGCAGGTTCTTCGTGACGTCCTTCGCGTCGGTCCACCGCAGCGTGTCATCCTTGAATTCGAGGATGCCGGGGTCCCACCGGCTCTTGAAGAGGACGATGCCGCTGTTGCGCCGTGCCAGGCCTTCCCACCGCGCGGTCGTCCGCGGCGTCGGCACGGGTGTCGGCGCGGGCCCTCCCGCTGCGGCAGGGAGGCCGGGGGCGGCCGGCGTCTGCGGTGCGGCAAGCCCCGGTTTCTTCTGCGTGACCTGGAGGATCAGGCTCTCGGGGAGCCCCGCGTTCCGGAGCCGGACGATGTCCTCGGCCGTCAGCTCCTTTGCGACCTCCGACATCGCGACGTATTTCTTGAGGAAGTTCTCGGAGAGATTCGCCTTCCAGAGCCTGATGACGTCGTCGACGAGCGTCGGAACGGGCGACGGCGAGGGGACCGCTTCCACCGGCGACGTGGACGCGGCAGGGGCTGACGCGGCGCCGCCGGCCGGCGTCGGCGCGGGCGGCGCCGCCTGCGCCGTGAGCGCGCGGGAGCCGACAGCCAGGATGGCGACAGGCAGCCACGTCGAGATCGCTCTCATGGGCTTCTCCTCGTTTTTCTTGTCGCCCTTTTCCCCGCCTTCGGGAAGAGGCCGGTCCGGATCGTCTCGATCTGCTGGAGGTGGTGCCGGTCGTGGCCGGCGTACATGTGGACGAGTTGCCGGATCGACTCCTCCCCCCGTTCGGCATGGAGGCCGACACGGTCCCACGCCGCGTCGGGGAGGCGGTCGAGGAGGCCGAGGTTGACGGCACGCGCCATCGCGAAGTCGTCCGCGAGGTCGGCCGAGGTGGCCCTGGCGGCGCCGAGCTTCGCGACGAAGGCGTCCTGATCGTAGCTGGCGATCGCCGGCCGGTCGTGCGCGCCGATGAGCCGGTACCGGCTCCCGAGGATCACCTCGCCGTCGGCCAGGTGCGCGACGATCTCCTTGATCGACCACTTTCCCGGCGCCGGCTTCTTCGAAAGCTGCTTCTCCGTCAGACCCCTGAGCAGTCGCCGCAGCCGGTCGGGGCTGGCGGCCATCACGTCCAGCGGGTCGTCACCGGCGAGGGCCGTCGCGTATTTCTTCGGAATCAGAGGAGCGGGCTTGCCAGCCGCCATGTCGTCTCCTTTCATCGGCGTCGCGCCGGGTTTTCGCGAAGGCTCCCTCTCGCCTCAGAGCCCGGCCTCGCGGAGAACCTCGCTCTCCGTCATCGGCTCCCCGCTCCGGTACCGGATTCTTCCCTCCGCATCATGAACGACCCAGCAGGGAAGACGGGAGAACCCCAGCCCTTTCTCAAGCTGACCGTCCGGATCGAGGAGGACGGGGCGGTGAAAGAGACGCGCCACCCGCGCGCACTCTTTCAGATCGTCTCCGGAGAGGACGAACGTGGTCTCCACGCCCTTTTCCTCGAGGATTCGCGCCATCTCGACGGCCGACGGGATCGCCCCCTGTGTCTTCTCGTCCGTGCCGAGCACGACAAGGAGGCATCCGGCCGACTTGCAGTCGAGCGGAGAGCCCTGCTCGAGGCTCGCCTCGAAGGCGACGTACTTGGGAAGGGTCACCACAGGAACATTTCGGGGCGGCCTGAGGAGGAACCAGGTGACGCCGGTAGCGGCCACCAGCACCCCGAAGATCGTTGAAAGCCGTGGTCCGAGAGGCATCCGCTTCTCGGGGATCCTGATCCGCGGCCTCGTCTGAGCCTCGGCGGGCTGTCCCTCGAGGGGAGGGGGCGGGAGCGCGCCCTCCGGCGAGGCAGCAGCCCCGGGCGAAGGGGGCTTCGGCAATCCCGGCGAGCTGATCGTGCCCATGCCCCTAGTTTAGGGGACTCGCCGCCTGGTGGCTCGCTCCTTCAGGGGGCGACCGGCCCCTTTCGGATCCGGACGAGGCCCGCCGCCGTCCGGACCAGGATCTTCGGCCCGCCCCCCCCGAGCTTCCCTTCCGCCTTCTGAAGCCCCTCGGTCTTGACCACGGCGATGTCGGGGAACTGCGACAGAATGTAGTCCCCTTCGGTGCCGACGCCGGTGACACGGACGTCGACGTCGCCCCGGTAGTTCGCCGGGAGGACCAGCGTCACGTCCCCCCCTCCGGTCGCGGCTTCGACCCCCGGCTTCTCGACGGAAACGATCTGACAGAAGACCTCTCCCCCCGTGGTCTGCGCCACCACCGGGCCGCGCACGTTCCGGAGCGTGATGTCCCCTCCCGACGTGACCGCCTTGACGGAGCCGCCGGAGGACCTCAGGACGATGTCCCCGCCGGTCGTCTCGAGTCGCGCGTCCCCCGAGACGCTACCGACGCGGACGTCCCCTCCGAGCGTAGACGCGATGAGATCGCCCGTCACGGACTCGGCGTGAACCTCCCCCCCTGCGGAAGAAAGATCGGCCCCCTTCCCGGCCGAGGCGACCCGGATCCCTCCCCACTGCGTGGAGACCTTCACCTTGCCGGCCACACGCCCGAGGATCACGTCGCCGGAAACGTCGGTGGCGACGAAGTCCCCGGCGATGTCGCCGCGCACGATCGGCCGCCCGAAGCCGTGCCCGGCCGGAGGAGCCGGCGCAGCGGGAGGCACCGGCGGGACGGGCCGTACGGGGGGAATGGCGGGCATCTCGGGCGGCTGCGGAGTCTCCTCGATCCGGGCGCTCCGCGGAGCGACGAGCGGCCTGGCCTGCGCCTCGGACGTCCCCTCGGCGAGGACCGCGATCCGACCGCTCAGATTCGACATCCGGACGACGGCGCCTCCTCCACCCACCGTCCCTTCGAAGGACCGGCTCCGCGTCAGGGCGACCTCCCGCGCGATCTCCCCGCTCATCCGGGCCAGGTCGCGGCTCATCTCCTGAAGCGACCGGTCCATCTCGGCGAGGTCCCCGGAGAGCGCCCCCTCGCGTGCGGCCTGGCGGACCCTGGCCTTCTCCATCTCGACCTTCGCTTTCTCCTGGGCCAGCTTCTCGCGATCGGCCCGCCCGACCTCGCCCGGGCGGGCCTTCGCCGGCAGCGGAAAAGTCGAGACGATCTCGCCGCTCAGCGTCCTTCCTTCGAAATGGAACCCGGCCGCGGCCGGGAGAGAGAGCGACAGGTTTCCGCTCACCGACTTCAGCTCGAGCTCCGCGCCCTTCAGGAGCTCGGCCACGGCCGCCTCCACGTTCCCGTTGATCGTCTGGAGCCTCAGGCCCTGCCTCGCCCCGGCCACCTCGATCCTCCCGTTGACGGTGGAGAGGTTCAGGTCGGCGGCCACTCCCTTCGCCGAGACCACGCCGTTCACGACCGAAGCTTTGACCTGGACTCCGGGCGGGAGCGTGACCTCGACGCGGGCGTCGACCCGGCCCGCGACTTCGCCCCTCGTGTGGACGTCCCAGCCGCCCCTCCCGGAGCGCCGGACTCTCGTTCCCGGCGGTCCGACGACGAGGAAGAGATCGCCGTTCTCGTTCGAGAATCGACACTCGGTTTCGTCCAGGATCCGCTTCGCCTCCCGGTCGGTCGCCGCCCGGGCTGAAAGCTCCACCGTGGCCTTGAAGGCCGGCCCCGCCACGATTTGGACGTTCCCGTTCACGTTCTCGATCGAGAGCGATTTCAGCGTTCCCTATGAGGTGAAATCCTGCCGGCGGGTGGCTGACCCGGAGAGATCCCGCGCGTCGGCCCGCCGTGCGGCTGCAATCGAGAGGAGGAGGAAGCCTGCGATCAGCGTGATCCAGAGAAGGACGCGGCCAGCGGATCCGACGGTCTCCTGCTTCATGTCCGAAAGACGCGCCGGAGAAGAAAAGGTCACGTTCAGAGCTCCAGCTTCGAAAGGGCTTGCGCCGCCTGGACGCGGACGTAGCCGTTCTCCCGCTCGTCGGACGCCC
>JBLMYG010000171.1:0-5589 GCA_050258155.1 Acidithiobacillales bacterium | reverse complement strand
AGCTTCAGCCGTTCAAGAGGTCGGGCTTCCTCCTCGCCATTCGGACGGGCCTTCCGGTCATCCCTGTCGCCGTTTCCGGCGCGCGCAGCGTGGTCGGGGCCGACAGCCTCTGGATCCGCAGGGCTCCGGTGACGATCCGCTTCGGCGAGCTGATCCCGACGGCCGGGCTCACGCTCTCGGACCAGAAGGCGCTCAGGGTGCGCGTGCGGAGAGAGATCCTCAGGCTGCGCGGAGCACGTCCGCCGGCCGCGGCGGGGCTCGATCGCGGATGATGGCGGAGAGAACCAGTCTCGTGTCCGCGGCCGCGAGCCTCGCCCGATCCCGATTCGAGAAGCTGCTCGCCTCTGCCGGGATCGCGCTGGACGGGAGCGCGCCGCACGACCTTCGCGTCCACGACGAGCGGTTGTTCGCCCGCGTCCTCTCCGGCGGTTCGCTAGCCCTCGGCGAGAGCTACATGGACGGGTGGTGGTCGTGCGAGCGGCTCGACGAGTTCTTCGCCCGCGTCCTTGCCGCTGGCCTCGACCGTTCGGCGGTGCCGGCGGCGGGCTGGCTGAGGAAGGTCAGTCCCCTTCTCTTCCCGCTCGGGCGTTCGTCGAAGGCCTTCGTCATCGGCCAGCGGCACTACGACCTCGGGAACGAGCTGTTCGAGGCGATGCTCGACCGAAGGATGATCTACTCCTGCGCCTACTGGAAGGAGGCCGCGACGCTCGACGAGGCGCAGGAGCGGAAGCTCGACCTCGTCTGCCGGAAGGCGGGGCTGAAAGCGGGGCAGCTCGTCCTCGACATCGGCTGCGGCTGGGGCGGCTTCGCAGGATTCGCCGCCGAGCGGTACGGCGTCTCCGTCGTCGGGATCACCGTTTCGAAGGAGCAGGCGGCCGCAGCGGCGGAGCGGCTGCGCGGGCTCCCGGTGGAGATCCGGCTCCAGGACTACCGGGACCTCTCGGGAAGCTTCGACGCCGTCGTCTCCCTCGGGATGTTCGAGCACGTCGGACCGCGCCACCACCAGACCTACTTCGAGGTCGCCCGGCGCTGTCTCAAGGAGGGCGGCCTGTTCCTCCTCCATACGATTGCGAGCGCCGAAACGACGCCTGCCCCCGACCCCTGGATCCTCAAGTACATCTTTCCCCAGAGCCACATCCCGTCCCTCGCGCAGATCGCGTCGGCCTCCGATGGCCTCTTCGTCGTCGAGGACGTCCAGAACTTCGGGGCGGACTACGACCCGACGCTGATGGCCTGGCACGCCAACGTCGAGGGGCGTCGGTCCTCGCTGCCGGCCAGATACGACGAGCGGTTCTTCCGGATGTGGCGGTACTACCTCCTCTCCTGCGCCGGCTCTTTCCGGGCCCGCCACAACCAGCTCCTGCAGGTCGTCCTGTCGCCTCGCGGCGTCCCCGGCGGCTGGCGCCCGGTCCGCTGAGGGCCGGTGCCGGCATCTGTGCGAGGATTCCGGGCGGAGGGCTCTGCGTGGCGACGTCGAATCTGACCGAGGAAACCGCCCTCGAGGCGCTCAAAGAGGTCAAGTATCCCGGCTTCTCCCGCGACATCGTCTCATTCGGCTTCGTCAAGGACCTGGCCGTGGGAGGCGGCAACGTCTCCTTCCGGCTCGCCCTGACGGCGGACGCGCCGGCCGTGGCGGAGCAGATCCGGGCGGAGTCCGAAGCGGCCCTCCACCGGGTTCCCGGCGTCAGGAGCGTGACGATCTCCGTCCAGGCGGCTCCTCCGCGTCCCCTGACCGCGGCCGGCGCCGTCGCCCGCTCCGAGCTCCTGACGGGTACGCGCTTCACGATCGCCGTGGCGTCGGGGAAGGGGGGCGTCGGAAAGTCGACGGTCGCGGCGAACCTCGCCCTCGCGCTGGCGAGGAGCGGGCACGAGGTCGGCCTCCTCGACTGCGACATCTACGGGCCGTCGCAGCAGATGATGATGGGGATCTCGACGCGCCCCTTCGTCAACGAGGAGGAGAAGATCCTTCCGATCGTGAAGCACGGCGTCCGCGTCATGTCGCTCGGGTTCCTGATGGACGTCGATACGCCGGTCATCTGGCGCGGGCCGATGATCTACAAGGCGGTCGAGCAGTTCCTCGGCGACGTGGCGTGGGGACAGCAGGACTTCCTCGTCATCGACCTGCCGCCCGGTACAGGGGACGCCCAGCTCACGCTGACGCAGAAGGTCGCCCTGACCGGCGCCGTCATCGTGACGACCCCGCAGGACGTGGCCCTGATCGACGCCCGCAAAGGGCTCGCGATGTTCCAGAAGGTGAACGTCGACGTCCTCGGCGTCGTCGAGAACATGAGCTACTACGAGTGCCCGAAGTGCGGGCACCGCGAGGAGATCTTCAAGCACGGCGGGGGGAGAAAGACGGCCGAGAGCCTCGGCGTCCCGTTCCTCGGCGAGATCCCGCTCGACGGGCGCGTGGCCGTTCAGGGGGACGCGGGGACTCCGATCGTGGCCGCGGACCCCGGCTCCGTCGTTTCGAAGGCGTTCTTCCGCCTTGCCGACGCGGTCGCGAAGGCCGTCGGCGCGTGAGCAGGCGCTATAATTGAAAGTCGAGACCTGACCCCGTTTTCAGAAAGGGAGGAGTCGCATGGCCGGGACGTACAAGAAGATCGAAATCGTCGGGACGTCGCCCGACGGCTTCGCCGAGGCGGTGAAGTCGGCGATCCAGCAGGCGTCGAAGACGGTCCGCCACATGGACTGGTTCGAGGTCGTCGAGATGCGGGGCCGTGTCAAGGGGGGCGACGTGGCCGAGTTCCAGGTGACGCTCCGGATCGGCTTCAGGCTGGAAGGCTGACGGCGCGGTGCCGTCACCGCCGTCCGGCACGATGTCGACGGTCTCGAAGTTGCCGCGGGCGCTCGTCCTCCTGCCGCTTCTCGCGGTGGAGCACCTTCGCGCGGTCCCGCCGGCGGTCCCGGAGACGGGGCCTCCGGCCGCGAATACCGCGTTCGCGCTCGACCTCTACCGCCGCGTCGGGGCCGCCCCCGGGAACGCCTTCTTCTCGCCGTTCAGCATCGCGGCGGCGCTCGCAATGGCCTGGGAGGGCGCGCGCGGGGAAACGGCCCGGCAGATGGCCCGCGTTCTCCACCTCTCCGGCGGGGAAGAAGACGTCCACGCGGGCTTCAGGGCGCTGGATCGGCGCGTTGCAGCGCTGAGGTCGGGCGGGAAGGTGGAGCTTTTCATCGCCAACTCCCTCTGGCCCCAGGCCGGCACGCCGCTCCGGCCGGCCTATCTCTCGCTCCTTTCCGACGTCTACGGCGCCGTGACGTCGACCGTCGACTACCGGAGCTCCCCGGACGCCGCACGAAAGGAGATCAACAGGTGGGTCGGGGAGAAAACGCGGTCCCGGATCAGGGATCTGCTTCCGCCCGATTCCCTGAGGCGTGACACGCGGCTCGTCCTCGCGAACGCCATCTACTTCAAGGGGCGGTGGGAGAAGCCGTTCGAGAAGAAGAGGACCGCGGACGCCTTGTTCCACGTGCGAGAGGGGAAGAGCGTGCCGGCTCCGTTCATGCACGGCACGGCGCCTGCCGGGTATCTCGAGGTCGCGGACGCGCAGATCCTCCTCCTGCCCTACGAGGGCGACGGCCTCTTTCTCGCGGTGCTCCTCCCCAGGGCGACCGACGGACTCCCGGCGCTGGAGGCGCGGCTCACGGCCCCGCTCCTCGGGGAATGGCTCTCGGCCGCCGGCCGCGGGCGCCAGGCGGTCGAGGTCTTCCTGCCGCGATTCCGGATGGACGCCGGTTTCCGGCTGAAGGCGACGCTCGCCTCTCTCGGGATGACCGACGCGTTCGACCCCGCGCGGGCCGACTTCTCGGGCATGACGTCCGATCCGCGGGGGCTTTGCATCGACGAGGGGTTCCACAAGGCCTTCGTCGACGTGAACGAGGAGGGGACGGAGGCGGCCGCCGCCACCGGACTGGTCGCCGTGACCGCGTCGGTCCCTCCGCCCAAGCCCGTCGTCCGGGCCGACCACCCCTTCCTCTTCCTGATCGGAGACGGGGTGACGGGAGAGATCCTCTTCCTCGGGCGCCTCGCGGACCCGGCGCGCTGAGCCGCGGCAGCGGTCGGGACGTCACCACCCCGGTGCCGTTCAGGGAAACGCCGGAACCCCGATCGTCGTGTCGGCGCTTCAGGTCCCGATCCGCTCGATCCTGAGGATCGGGCCGTCCACCGCCGCCCCGTCCCGGAGATCGATGCCGGCGAAGACGGCCCAGATGTGGTCGCCCTTCGGATCGAGGAGCGTCTGCGTGACCTCCCAGCGGCGGGAGTCCGTGGGCCTCAGGTTCGTCCAGTGGTGCAGCCGCGCCTCGGCCCCCGAGAGGAGCTCGCCATACTCCTCGAAGAACGGGGCCATCGCGCCCTCGAAGCGCTCCGCGTCCCACCGGATCGAGGCATCCTTCGCGGCCTCGCCCGACTCCGGCCTCTGGTAGACAAGCTCGGCCGCCTCTTCCCAGTCCCTCGCCGCGAGGGCGCGGACGAGGAGATGCATCTCCGCCCGCACCCTCGCCGCGAAAACCTTCGGGTTCGAGAGCAGCTCCGCGAGCCACGCGGCTTCCTTCCGGACTTCCGGCTGGCGTGCCTCCGTCAGCAGGAGCTCCGGATGGCGAAGGCTCTCCCATTCCTCGAGGAGGCTCGCGTCCGTCTCGCCGACGAGCGACCGGAAGAACCCGAGCGCGTCCCAAAGCTCGTCGGTCTTCGCGGCCTCGGGGATCGTCTGGTCCAGGGTCTTGTAGAGCTGAGAGAGGTACCGAAGGAGCACGCCCTCGCTTCGTTCCAGGCCGTAGCTCTTCACATAGTCCGCAAAGCCGCTGAACGTCTCGAACATCTCGCGTCCGATCGACTTCGGGCTCACGTCCGACCCCGCGGTCCAGGGGTGCGCCGCGCGGAACTCGTTGAACGCGCCGTAGAGGAAGTCGGCCAGCGGCTTGGGATGGGTCACCTCCTCGAGGCGTTCCATCCGTTCCTCGTACGGAACGCCTTCCGCCTTCAGCTCCGCGATGAGCTTCCCCTTGGCGCGGTCCACCTGCCTCCTCAGGATCACGTCCGGATCCTCGAGGATCGACTCCATGACGCTGATGGCGTCCACGGCATACGTCGACGAGGCCGGGTCCAGCTCCTCGAGGACAGACAATGCGAAGAGGGAGAGGGCCTGGTGCAGGGAGAAGTCCCATTGCAGGTCCTTGGCCACAACGACCCGATAGGGCCTCTCGCTCGCGAGGCCGATGATCCCCGCTCGGTAGAGCGACCGCACGAGCAGGGCCGCGTGCTTCACGAGACGCGCCTTCGCGGCGTCTTTCTCGTGGCACCGCGCGACGAGGGAGCGCAACGACGAGAAGTTGCGAAAACCCGGCCTGGGGGGCCCGGGGGGCGCGGCCTCGGAGCGCCCCCCGAACATCGCGTCGCGTTGGAGAAGGTCCAGCACCATTCCATGCGTCAGCCGGAACCGTGACTTCAGCGTCTCCGGCGGGCGCGAGATCAGCTTCCGGAACGTCTCGACCGTCCAGGACACCTCGCCCCGGGCGGGGCCCTTGAACGTCCGCGAGGTCTTCTTTCCCAAGGCGTCCGCCTTCTTCTCCGCCTGCCTCTTGTCGACG
>JBLMYG010000170.1:0-7003 GCA_050258155.1 Acidithiobacillales bacterium | reverse complement strand
GGATTCACGGCGGCGTGGTTGCCCGACACGACGAACTCGTGGAACGCGTCCTTGAAGTACCCCGAGGCGGGTAGCCCCCAGAGCCGCACCGCGTTCGTCTCGTTCTCGCAGAAGAGGAGTTCGCCTTCCGCCTCGGAGTAGAGGCGGTAGGTTCCGAGGGCGGGGTGCCGGGCCACGATGACCCCGGTCTCCGCCGCGAGAGAGGGCTTTTCTCCGGGCAGGCCCCAGGACCAGGTGTTGCGGAACCAGAGCTGCGGGAGGAGGTGCAGCCGGGCGGCGCCCGAGCCGCGGTTGGCCGCGGTGATCTCGATGAGAATGTCGTCGGACGCCGCCTTGAAGTACTCCACAGTGACGTCCCAGTAGCGGTCGTCGTCGAAGACGCCGGTGTCGATCAGCTCGTATTCGGGGTCGGCGAGGCTCCGGCGGCGGTTCTCCTCGACGAGGCGGTCATAGGGGTACTCCCGCTGCGGATACTTGTAGAGCATCCGGAGATACGAGTGGTCGGGGACGGCATCCAGGTAGTAGTAGAGCTCCTTGACGTCCTCGCCGTGGTTCCCTTCGTCGTTCGTCAGGCCGAAGAGGCGCTCCTTGAGGATCGGGTCCCGGCCGTTCCAGAGGGCGAGGGCGAAGCAGAGCGTCAGGCTCTCGTCACTGAGGCCGGCCAGGCCGTCTTCGCCCCAGCGGTAGGCGCGGCTCCGGGCGTGGTCATGGGGAAAATAGTCCCAGGCGCCCCCGTCCGCCGAGTAGTCCTCCCGGACCGTTCCCCACTGCCTTTCGCTCAGGTACGGTCCCCAGAGCCTGGAGGCGGTCACAGTCTCAAGATAGCATCCAGGACGACCTCGAATCTTCTGTCTGACGGAGGGGGAAGGCCATGACACCAGAGGAATACATGAACAGGTACCTCCACTGCCCGGTCTGGCTCTCGGACGACTCGGTCAGGGAGGTTCGAATCGACCAGTACCTCAACCACGGGGAGAGCAGCAACTCGGACGCGGCCTGGCGGGCCTACGAAAGCCTCATCCAGGGTCTGGCGCGGCTGACGAGAACCCGTGCCTTCGCCACGCGATACGAGAAGGACGGCTGGACGTTCGAGACCCGGCTGCTCCGGAGGGCGTTCGTCGGCAAGGGCTCGCCGTCCAATATCCAGGACGTCTACCTGGCTGCGTCGTTCTGCGGGCTCGTGACGATGTCGAACGCCCAGGACTACGCGAACCGCTACCTCGGGACGGACTGCAACGGGTTCGTCGGGAACTACTTCGGCCTCGATCCGAATACCTCCATCTCGTCCTACGACAGCCATCCGAGGAACCGCCGCTCGCGGGCGGACGAGATCCAGGCTCGGGATGTCGTCGTGTTTCTGGACTCCGCGGGGGGACACAAGCACATCGCGCTGGTGCACGGCGTCAGGAGTGTTGCGGGCCGGACCGAGCTGACGCTCGTCCAGTCCCGAAGCGAGGTGTCCGGAGGCGTGCAGTCCGGGACGGAGACGGTGACCTTCCAGACCGATCGCGCGGGACACATCTACTACGTGGGGCCGCTGCGGAGGCACGCGTATCTCGTGCCGGCCGCCTCCGACGGCGGGCCGGCAGAGTAAGGATCAGAACGTCGTCCGTCCGGCCCTCGGAGACGGCTCCACGTAGAGCTCGTCGATGAGCCCCCGGTAATGCTGTTCGACGGTCTTTCGCCTGACCTTGAGGCTCGGCGTCAGCTCCCCCGTCTCGATCTTCAGCTCCGAGGGGAGGATGGCGAAGCGCTTGATCGTCTCGTGGCGCGCCAGGCGGGCGTTGACGCGCTCGATGTGAGGTTCGAGGAGCCGGTGGACGCGTTCGTCCTTGACAACCTCCTCGTAGGGCCTTCCGGCCAGTCCGGCCGCCTTCGCCCACGTCAGGATTTCCTCTTCGGAGAGGCTGATGAGGGCCGTGCAGAAGTTCCGGCGGTCGCCCTGGAGGATCGCGTAGCTGATGAGTGGCGATTCCACTTTCAGGAGCCCCTCGATGACCTGCGGGGCCACGTACTTCCCGCCCGAGGTCTTGATCAGCTCCTTTTTCCGGTCCGTGATCTCGAGGTGGCCGTCGGCACCGAGCCTGCCGATATCCCCCGTGTGGAACCAGCCGCCGCCATCCAGGGAATCGGCCGTCTCCTTCGGCAGTCCGTGATAGCCGCGCATGATGCCGCGGCCTCGCAGGAGGATCTCTCCGTCCGGGGCGAACGAGACCTCCATCCCGGGAACAGGCGGGCCAACCGTCCCGAACCGGTTGGCGCCCAGGCGGTTGAAGAATGTGATCGCCGTCGACTCGGTCAGGCCGTACCCCTCGAGAATCGTCACGCCGAAGGCCGCGAAGAACTCCCCGACTTCGCGGGCGAGCGGAGCGCTGCCTGAGAAGAAGAACCGGAGACGCCCGCCGAACTTCGCCCGGACCTTCCCGAAGACGAGCCTGTCCGCGAGGGCGTGCTTCACCGAGAGCCGGAGACCCGGCCTCCTTCCGGTCGCCTCGAGTCGGGAGACCTCCGCCCCGACCGACAGGGCCCACTCGAAGATCTTCGACTTCAGCCCTCCGGCTTCGAGCGCCTGCGCGAGGACCTTGGCCCGCACCTTCTCGAAGATCCGCGGCACCGCGCCGACGAAGGTCGGCTTCACGATCGCGAGGTTCTCGCCGATCCGGTCGACGCGGCCGTCGACGGCCGTCGGAATCCCGATCTGGATGCAGACTCCGACGATCGCCTTCCCGAAAACGTGAGCGAGCGGGAGCCAGAAGTACTGGAGGTCGGAGGGGCCGACCAGGCCGACCGAGGCGACAGCTTCGGCCACGAAGAGCCAGTTGTCATGGGTCAGTTCGACGCCCTTCGGGCGGCCGGTCGTCCCCGACGTGTAAATGAGCGTCGCGAGCGCTTCCGGAGCCGGCCTCCCGGCGCTCTCCTCGAACGCGCCCGGATGGATCGCGTCCCACTCGCGGCCCCGCCTCTCCAGCTCCTGGAGGGGGATGGCGCCTTCCGGGAGCCCCCCGGACGGGTCGAAGAGGACGATCTGCCTGAGGCCGGGCAACCCGGCCTTCCCGGAGAGGACCTTCTGCGCCTGCGCCGCGTCCTCGGCGAAGACGACGACGGACTCGGAGTCGGCGAGGATGAAGCCGGTGTCGTCAGGGGTCGCCGAGGCGTAGACCGTCGCGGTCACGCCTCCTGCGCAAAGGACGCCGAGGTCGGCAAGGATCCACTCGATCCGGGTGTTCGAGACGATCCCGACACGTTCTCCCGGCTCTAGCCCGAGCGACAGGAGGCCGCAGGCGATGGCCCTGACCCGGGCGGCGGTCTCCTCCCACGTCAGCGGCGTCCAGCCGTCGTCGCCCGGATACATGTACGCCGTCGCCTTCGGGGTGGCGGAGACGCGGTCGAGGAAGAGGTGCGGAAGGGAGCGGAATCGCGAAGTACTCACGGAATCCTCCAGAGGGCTGCGTCAACAATCTGGAACCTATGCAGACCAGTGAGAATGATGCGGCTACATCACGCCGGGCGCCGCGCCGGGCGGTCAGGAGCCCGGCGGCGTCTCGAGAAGCCGCCGGCGCGTGTAGGCGACGAGGCCGCCCGCGTCGATGATCGCCTGCCGGGCGGCGGGGAGCGGGAGGACGGCGAAGCTCCGGCCCGTCGTCCGGTTGGTGACATGCCCGGGTCCGAGCTCCAGCTCGTCCCCCTCGCTTGCCGAGACGCCGGGGGCCGTGACGAGCGGGAGGCCGAGGTTAATGGCGTTCTGGAGGAAGATCCGGGCGAAGCTCTCCGCGACGACGACGAGCTGGTGCCCCTTCAGCGAAGAGACGGCCTGCTCTCGCGAGGAGCCGCAGCCGAAGTTCTTTCCCGCTACGATCACCGAGCCGGGAGGGACCCCCTTCGCCTTCAGCCTCGCGCTGAGGACCGTGTCGTCGGCGAAAGCATGCTGAGGCGTCTCGGACGGCAGGACGGTGGCCATGTACCGGCCGGGGTAGATGATGTCGGTCGAGACGTCGTCGGGAAGGACGCGGACGA
This sequence comes from Acidithiobacillales bacterium, assembly GCA_050258155.1. Lineage (GTDB taxonomy): Bacteria > Acidobacteriota > Thermoanaerobaculia > UBA5066 > UBA5066 > DAOMFB01. Next base: position 2,989 of record JBLMYG010000170.1, on the reverse strand, counting down.
CGGTTGCCATCTCAGCACGCTCCTTTCCGCGGGTCGGTGATGACTCCGGTGACGGCCGAGGCGGCGGCGACGGCGGGGGAGCAGAGATAGACCTCGGAGGCCGGGTTTCCCATCCGGCCCCGGAAGTTCCGGTTCGTCGTCGAGAGGGCTACCTCGCCGTCGCCCAGGGCCCCCTCGTGGACCCCGAGGCACGGGCCGCAGCCGGCGTTCATGACGACGGCTCCTGCCGAGAGGAAGTCGGCGAGGTAGCCGCGCCGGAGCGCCTCCATCCAGATCCTTCCGGAAGCGGGGAAGACGAGCATCCGCGTCCCCTTTGCGACGCTCTTCCCGCGGACGATCTCCGCCGCCGCCGCGAGGTCGTCGAGGCGGCCGTTCGTGCAGGAGCCGATGACGACCTGGTGGACCTTCACCCCGGCCACGGCCGTGACCGGCCGGACATTGTCGACCGTGTGGGGGCAGGCGATCTGGGGCGGGAGGGCGGAGACGTCGATCTCGATCGTCCCATCGTACGTCGCATCGTCGTCGGGGGAGACGAGGTCGAAAGGCTCCGTGACGCTCGCCTCCTCGCGAAGATAGCGGACGGTCTCACCGTCGGCCGGGACGATCCCCCCCGTGGCCCCCGCCTCGACCGACATGTTGCAGAGGACGAGTCGGCCGGAGGTCGGCATCTTCCCGATCGTCTCTCCGTGGAACTCGAGCACGCGGAAGCTCGCCCCCTCGGCACCGATCCGGCCGATCAGGTGGAGGATCAGGTCCTTCGGCCCCACGAAGTCCGGAAAGGCGCCGCTCACGACGACCCGGATCGACCGCGGCACCTCCACGTCGACCACCGTGCCGAGAGTCCAGACGCTGGCCATCTCCGTCGCCCCGATGCCGAAGGCGAAGGCGCCGAGCGCCCCGTGGCTCGTCGTGTGGGAGTCGGTTCCGATCACGACGGTCCCGGGGAGGACGTAGCCGCACTCGGGGAGGATCTGGTGGCAGATGCCCCCGGTGTCCCCCCGGACGTCGTGGAACCTCGCAATTCCCTGCTCCGCCACGAACTCCCGCACCGTCTTCTGGTTCGTGGCGGTCTGGGGCGACTCGGCCGGGACCCGGTGGTCGAAGATGATGGCGATCCGCGACGGGTCCCAGATCTTCGGCGTCCGGCCTGTTCCTTTCCAGATCTCGAGAAACTGGCTGATGACGAGCGCGGCGTTCTCGTGCGACATGGCGAGGTCGACCCGCGGCTCGACGACCTCCCCGGCGCGGACGCCCTTCACTCCGGCGGCCTTTGCGAGGATCTTCTCCACCGTGGTCCAACCCACTTCCGCCACCCTCCTAGACGATGCCCCGGCGTCTCATGTCGGCGATCTCTTCCTTCGAGTAACCCGCTCCGGTGAGGATCTCCTCCGTATGCTCCGACAGGCGCGGGGGCGGGGCGGCGATCCCGCCCGGCGTCTTCTCGAAGAGGGCGGTCAGGCTGAAGAGCGGCACGTCGCCGATCCCCGGCACGGAGACGTTCCGGAGGGTCCGGCGGTGGGCGACCTGCGGCTGCTTCAGCGCCTCCCCGAGGCCGAGGATGGCGCCGGACGGGACGTCGCGCGCGTTCAGGGCCTCCACCCATTCGGCCGTGGTCCGCGCTCTCAGCTTCTCCTCGAGCCGTCGCGTCAGGAGCTTCCGGTTCTTCTTTCGGGCGTCCCTCTCGGAGAAGCGCGGGTCGCTTTTCAGCTCCGGAACGCCGAGGACATCGGCCACGGCCTCCCACTGCTCCTGCTTGTTGGCGGCGATGTTGATGTACCCGTCTTTCGTGGCGAACGTGCCCGAAGGGGCCGCCGTGAAGTTGTCGTTTCCGAGGAGCGCCGGCGGCTCTCCCCCGATGAGGAGATTCGCCGCGACCCAGCCCATGAGCGGCATGATGGAATCGAGGAGGGCGACGTCGATCCTCTGCCCCTCGCCGGTCCTCTCGCGGTGGTAGAGAGCCGCCATGACCGCGAAGGCGGCATTCAGCCCGCCGACCGTGTCGCAGACGGGGAAGCCGCACCGGAGCGGGTTCAGCCTCTCGTCGCCGTTGACGGCCATCGTCCCCGAGAGCCCCTGGATGATCTGGTCGTAGGCCGGCTTCTGGGCATCCGGGCCGGTCTGGCCGAAGCCCGAGATGGCGCAGTAGACGAGGCGGGGGTTTCGCGTGGCCAGCGTCTCGTACGAGAGGCCGAGCCGTTCCATGACGCCGGGGCGGAAGTTCTCGACGAGGACGTCGGCCGACCCGGCCAGCTTCAGGAAGACCTCGCGCCCTTCGGCGGCCTTGAGGTTCAGCGTGACCGACTTCTTGTTCGCGTTCTGGGCGAGGAAGCTCGTTCCCATCAGCATTCTGCTGAGCGTCGGGACGTTCCCGAGCTTCCGGGCGAGGTCGCCGTCCTCCGGGTTCTCGATCTTGACGACCTCGGCGCCGAGGAGCGCGAGGTGGAGGGTCGCGAAGGGGCCCGCGAGGACGTTCGTGAGGTCGAGGGCCCGGACCCCTTCGAGAAGCCTTCGCGTCATGCCGTCTCCCTGGCGGGGGAAAGAGCGGGCGAGGCGAGGACGGGCCCTACCCTGTAGACGCGCCCCGGCAGCTCGCGCCCGAAGAACGCCGCGACGTCGAGGGCGACGCGGATCAGGGCGTGGAGGTCGACGTCCGCCCGGAGGCCCATCCGCTGGAGGACGTGGACGAGATCCTCGGTCGCGACGTTCCCCGCGGCCATCTTCGTGAAGGGGCAGCCGCCGAGCCCCGCGAAGGACGACTCGAACGAGGTGACCCCAGCGTCGAGCGCCGCGAAGACGTTCGCCATTCCGACGCCGTACGTGTCGTGGAAGTGGCAGGCGGCCTCGATTCCTGGGGCCAGCGAGAGAAGCGCGCCGAAGAGCCGGGAGACCTGCGCGGGGTGGGCGTGTCCCGCCGTGTCCGCGAGGCTGATCCGCGTGAGCCCTGCCTCGAGGTAGGCCCGGCAGATCCCGAGGACGCGCTCCTCCGGAA
>JBLMYG010000169.1:0-6237 GCA_050258155.1 Acidithiobacillales bacterium | reverse complement strand
GTTTTCTCCGTCTGGACGAGGATGCGTCGGGGCTCGTCGTCGTCCGGGAGTTCGAGCTGAAGGAGGCCGCCATCGCCGCGGGGAAATGGAGGACGCCGGAGGTCCTCGCCCTCTTCGGGAGAAACGACGTCCGGGAACGGGCGGGGTGCGCGGTCGCGCTGAGGAAGTCGGGGGACCATTACGAGGGGAGCCTGAAGGAGCCGGGCTGCGCGCTTCCGCTTCTCGGGGCGAGCCGCTCCTCGCGGGAGATCCGTCTCTGGCCGGGCCGGACGGAGATCTGGGAGCGCGGCTTCGACGCGATCGGGGCGCAGGTCTGGGGCCCGATGAAGGGGCCGGTCCGCTGGGAGAAGAGATCCCCTCTTCCCCCGGGCGAGACTCCGGCCGTCGCGAAGGGACCTTCATGAGCGCGCCCGCCAGCGTGCGTGCAGGCCGGGCCGCGCGCCGGAGGATCGCCTCGGCCCGGCGGATCGTCGTCAAGGCGGGGACGAACGTCGTCATGCGCACTGAAGGCGGCGTCGCCCTCGGCCGCCTCTACGGACTCGTCGAGTCGGCGGCGAATCTCCGGAAAGAGGGGCGCGACGTCCTGATCGTCTCCTCGGGGGCCATCGGCCTCGGAGCGCAGCGTCTCCGCCTCGGGGCGAGGCCGGCCGACCTCTCTCTCAAGCAGGCGTGCGCCGCGGTGGGGCAGAGCCGGCTCATGTCGATCTACGAGGAGGGGTTCGGAACGCTGGGCATCTCCACGGCCCAGGTTCTCCTGACGGAGGAGGACTTCGCCGACCCCGTCCGCTTCGGGAACCTCTCGGCCACGCTCGGACGCCTCTTCGCCCTCGGCGTCGTCCCGATCCTGAACGAGAACGACGTCGTCTCGACGGCGGAGCTGGAGACGCCCGGGGAGGACGGCGGCCGGAAGCGGCTTTTCGGAGACAACGACCATCTGTCGGCTCTCGTCATGCGACACGTGAAGGCCGACGTGCTCGTCATCCTCTCCGACGTGGATGGCCTCTATACCGGCAATCCGGCGCGCAACCGGCGCGCACGCCTGATCCCCTTCGTCGCCGGCGTCACGGCCGAGGTGGCCCGCCACGCCGACGGGCCGGGGGTGCGGGGGCGAGGCGGAATGGCGACGAAGCTGGAGGCGGCGCGTCTCGCCACGGAGGCCGGGGGTCTCGCCGTCGTGGCCAACGGGAAGACGCCGCACGTCCTCGACCGCCTCTTCGCCGGCGAGGAGATCGGGACACTCTTCCTCCCGGCGGGACGGAGACGGTGAGCTCGGCGCCAGCTGTTCGCGAGAGGGGGGCCGCGGCGAAGGTGGCCGCGAGGAGGCTGGCGGCCGTTCCGGCTCGGACGAAGGACGGGGCGCTCCGGGCGTTCGCCGACCGGCTGGAGGCGGACGGGGCCACGATCCTCGCGGAGAACGGGAAGGACGCGAGCGAGGCCCGCGCTCTCGTCGAGCGCGGCGAGATGGACCGGCCCCTCCTCGACCGCCTTCTCCTCGACGAAGCGAAGCTCAAGGGGATGGCGGACGGGGTCCGCGCGGTAGCGTCCCTTCCCGACCCGGTGGGTCGCCTCCTCGGGAAGACGCTCCTCGACGACGGCCTCGTCCTGGAGAAAGTGACCTGCCCGCTCGGCGTGATCGCCGTCATCTTCGAGTCGCGCCCCGACGCCGTTGCCCAGATCGCCGCGCTGACGCTCAAGTCGGGAAACGCCGCACTCCTGAAAGGGGGCCGGGAATCGGCCCGCTCGACGGCCGCGATCTTCGACTCCCTCCGGAGGACGCTCCCTGCATTCCCCGGCATTCCCGCGGACGCCGTCCAGCTTCTGTCGTCCCGCGAGGAGGTGGACGAGCTCCTCTCGCTCGCCGGCGAAGTGGACCTCGTGATCCCGCGCGGCGGAAACGACCTCGTCCGGTCCGTCCTCGCCCGTACACGGATTCCCGTCCTCGGCCACGCGGCGGGGGTCTGTCACGTCTACGTCGACAAGGCTGCGGAGGCATCGAAAGCGGTCGCCATCGTCGTGGACGCGAAGACGACCTATCCGGCGGCGTGCAACGCGGTCGAGACGGTGCTGATTCACCGCGATGTCGCGGCGTCGCTTCTCCCGCCGCTCGTGGCGGCCCTCCGGGAGAAGGGCGTGGAGGTCCGAGCCTGCGCCGGGACCCGCGCGCTCGCACCGGAGCTCGGCCTCGTCGACGCGGAAGAGAGCGACTTCGGCCGGGAGTTCGGCGCGCTCGTCCTCGCCGTGAAGACCGTCGGCAGCCTCGACGAGGCGATCGACCATGTGAACCGCTTCGGCTCGAAGCACACGGACGCCATCGTCACGGAGGACCCCGCCGCGGCGGAGCGTTTTCTCTCGGAGGTGGACGCTGCCGGGGTCTACGTCAACGCCTCGACCCGCTTCGCCGACGGTTTCCGATACGGATTCGGGGCCGAGGTGGGCGTCTCGACGAGCAAGCTCCACGCGCGCGGACCGGTCGGCCTCGAGGGGCTCGTCACGTACAAGTACCGTCTCCGCGGAGACGGCCACGTCGTCTCGAATTACACCGGGCCGGGCGCGCGGCCCTTCCGGCACCTGCGGCTCTGACCGCCGGCCCGGGCGCCGTCAGTTCATCGGGCCAAAGGGCGGCCCCTTCGCGAACTCGAACTCGAAGACGCCGTTGACGAGCCACATCGGGAGGAGATTGAAGTAGAGCGGACTCCCCAGAACGCCGCTCACCCCCCCGGGGAGGCTGGAGACGACGTTCGGGCCGTGCCGCGTCATGTCGGCGACCCACCGGCGGGTCGGCCCGCTCCCGAACATGAAGCCCGAGGAGCTGTGGGCACGGACGTCGAAGGAGCCGACGTCCACCGTCCCGAAGCCGCCGGAGCGCGGGATTCCGGGCAGGCCCGGAAGCGGCGCGGGGAAGGCCCCGCCGGCCGGCGGGATGCTGAAGGGACCGTCGAGGATGTGGGCGAAGACGATCCGGTGGAGCTTCCCCCACCGGTAGTCGTCCTGGTTCGTGGATCCGCCGAAGGCGGGCTCGAAGGCGGGCCCGGCCAGGAGGTCGAGAGCTTCCCTGAGGCTCGTCAGAACGTAGAGGTCGCGCCGGACGTCGGGCGACGTCACCCCAGGGACGCTGAAGAAGGGGAACCCCGAGGCGCCGATGCCGCCGGTGGTCGGGAGCCTCTCCAGCAGGTTCCGGAGCGCCGAGAGGGCGAGCGGGCCCGGGGGCGTCGGGAGAGAAGGGGAAATCGCGCCGAGCGGTGCGTCGATCACGTCCGATACGAATCGGCTCCGCCACGTCGCGTAGATCGTCGCGGCGACGCTCGCGTCGACCTGGCCGGCGCTCGGCGGCGTCCCCGACGGCTTTCCGGCATCCCACCCTTCCGTGAGGCCGGTCGGAAAGGAGAGGTCCCAGCTCCGGAGCCTCCCTGCGGCTTCGCCGACTCCCGGGTCGGACGCGAGGGCGGCGAGGGCTGGATTCGCCCCGGGCGCGAGGGCGTCGTCGTAAGCCTTGACGATGTACGGAACGAAGAACTGCGCGTCGACGGGGACTATATCGGCCTGGATGTCACGCATCCCCTCCGGCGAGATCTTCCCGCCGCCGGCCAGCGCCTGAGTGATCCGCTGCAGGATCCGCCCGCCGCGGTAGCCGTCGTAGTAGGCATCGAGGTAGTAGAGGCCGCCGGAGGGGCGCGTCCGCCCGAGCGGGTTGTTCGTCAGCGTCACGCCGTCCGGGTCGTTGTTCGCGTTGATCGCATAGCCCCAGGAGGGGTTGACCGCCTGCGGCATCTCGGAGAAGGGAAGGAGCTCGTACGGGATCGTCTCGCCCGGCTCGGGCCGGGGCAGCCGGATCCACTCGTTTTCCCCCGTCCCGTTCCGGATGAACCAGGGGGGGAGCCCCACCGGAGCCCCCGCCTCGAGATCCTCGCGGAGGGGGTCCTTCGCGCTCGTGAAGTAGGCGATGTTCCCTTGGACGTCCGCGTACGTCCAGTTCTGGGAGCCGAAGTCGAAGAAGTGGAGGCCGTCCTCGAACTGCCGGAGGTTCTCGGCGACGTCCCACGCGTAGAAGCAGTCGATCTCCCGGGTCGGCGAGAAACCGGTGTACTGGACGCTGAGGGCGGAGCCGGCCGCCATGTTGAGCGAGATGATCGGGCCGCCGTTCCGGCGCGGGACGATGAGCGTGGCGTCCGGGACGGAGCCGGGCGGAGGGGGAACCAGCGTGTCCGGGGAGGCGGCCGTCGAGACGTTGACGAGGTAGCTCTCCGGGATCGGTATCACGTGCTCCGGCTGGCCCTTGTAGATCGTGGAGAGGCCGGAGGGCGAGGACGGGTCCGGCACGACCTCCTCGGCGAAGATGTCCGTTACGTCCAGCGGGTTCACCGTCGCGCCCCAGGTGATCCGCCTGTTCGCGCCGATGACGATGAGCGGAACGCCGGCGAACCCGTAGCCGACGGCGTCGAGCCGTCCGCTCCGGAGCGCGATTGGGTAGAGCGTGGAGGGGGTCCCGAGCGCCAGGTGCGGGTCGCTCGCCAGGATCGGGCTGCCGGTCGTCGTGTGCGAGCCGGCCACGACCCACTGGTTCGACCCACGCTCGCCGGGCGGGGCGAGGAGCTTCTTGAAGTAAGGGGCCTCCTCGATCTTCGCGAGATAGCTCTGCGCGAGCGCGAGGACGCCACGGGATAGAAGCTCCCCGCCGCGGGCGGCGGCGGAGGCCACGAGCTCCCGGGGAACCTTGGCCTCGACCGGGGCGCCGGCCATCCTTGCTGCTTCGGGCGCGCCGGCGAGCGCGGCGGCCCGGGGCGGAAGCGTCGTCATCGGGTCGAACGGCGCCGAGCGGAAGAGGTCGTCGAAGAAGAGCTTCGTACCGTCGAAGCCGGCCGCGGCGCCCGCCGCCTGATACGAGAGGAGCGCCGTCGTCGTCGTGATGTCGTCGGTCGAAAAGGAGAGGCCGAAGGCGAGGACCTTGGCGCACGCCACGCTGTCGAGAGCGGTCCATGGGACGAACTTCGTCAGGTGGAGCGCCGCATACTCGGGCGGGAGCGGATGGGAGGAGACCCACGCGTTCACCCCCGCCGCGTACGCGTCGAGGGCATCGCGGGTTCGGCGCGAGAGGACGGGGAGGCTGGCGGCGGCGGCGCGGCGGAGGCCGAGGGTCCGGAGCTGGACGTCGCTCGAGAGGGCGCCCGGCCCGACGAGCTCGGCCAGCGTCCCGCTCGCCTGTCTCCGCGTCACGTCCATCTGGAAGAGGCGGTCCTCCGCGTGCTGCCAGCCGTTGAGGAAGAAGAGGTCGTGCGTCGTCATCGCCCCGATATGGGCGATGCCGCTGGCGTCCCTCTCGATCGTGCCGCCGGCCTGCATCCCTGGAAGCTTCAGGAAGCCCGCCGGGCCCGGCGGCCGTGCCTCAAGGGGCGAAGCGGGAAGGGAGGAGATGGCGACGAGGCCGAGGGCGGGTAGGAGGACGGAGAGGGCGCGGCGCATCGGAAACCTCCTTGGTTGAGAGAGGATCTCAGTTGCCGTCGGCCGGACGATACCGCAATTCCGTTGCCCCGGCGCACACGTCGACCCGCGGAGACAGGACGGCCGTTCCCGCCGGCCGGCCCCCAAACCTTCGGCGGATTTCTGCGTATCCTCCGGATAACATGAAAGTCTCCAGAAACGCCTCGATCTGCGGCCTCCTGGCGGTCTCTCTTCTCGTCTCCCTTTCGACGCGCGCCGCTTCCTCCGACGGGGCCCGGCTCCTCCGTTTCCCCGACATCCATGGCGACACGGTCGTCTTCTCGCACGGCGGGGACCTCTGGTCCGTCCCGGCCACAGGCGGGACGGCCCGGCGCCTCACGTCGGGCGACGGGCTGGAGCTCTTTCCCCGCTTCTCGCCGGACGGGAAATGGATCGCGTTCACCGGCCAGTACGACGGGTCCCTCGACGTCTACGTCATGCCCGCGTCCGGGGGCGAGCCGCGCCGCCTGACCTGGTATCCGTCCCAGGACAACAACGACCGGATGGGCTTCGACAACATGGTCCTCGGCTGGACGCCGGACGAAAAGGTCCTTTTTCGCGGCCAGCGCGGGCCGATTCGCGGATTCATCGGCGAGCCGTACACGGTGAGCCCCGCCGGCGGCCCCGTCGAGCGCTTTCCCCTTCCCGAGTCGGGCGCCATCTCCTTCTCGCCCGACGGGAAGCGAATCGCCTACAACAGGATCTTCCGCGACTTCAGGTCGTGGAAGCGCTACGAAGGGGGGATGGCCCAGGACGTCTGGA
>JBLMYG010000168.1:0-6006 GCA_050258155.1 Acidithiobacillales bacterium | reverse complement strand
CGCTCTACGCCCTCGGTTTCGGTGCCTACTTCCGGCTCGTCCTGGAGGCCCTGGGGACCCCATCGATCCGCCTCTCCAGCCTCCCGATCGAGAAGCTCCTCGCGGTCGCCGTTTGCCTTCTCTTCGCATACATCAACTTCCGGGGAGCGTCGGAGACCGGCAAGGCCGGAAACGTGGTGACCGTCGCGAAGATCCTCGTCATCGGCCTCTTCGTCGCCGTCGGGCTCTGGGCGACGAGCCGGCGCCCGGACTGGACGGCGGCCTTCCGGCCCTTCCTCTCGAGCGGCTGGGGGGGCGTCTTCGGCGCGATGGGCCTTACCTTCATCGCCTTCGAGGGGTACGAGATCATCGCTCAGACGAGCGAGGAGGTGGAGAACCCGAAGCGGAACGTCCCGCGCGCGGTCTTCCTCTCGCTCCTCGTCGTCGTACCGATCTACCTCCTCGTCGCCTTCGTGGCCGTCGGCGCCACGAGCCCTCCAGCCGGGATGAGCGTCACGGAGTTCCTCGGGCTGGAGAAAGAGACGGCCCTCGTCACGTCGGCGGCACAGCTCGTCCGCGGCGGAGGGTTCGTCATCCTCGTCGGCGGGCTCCTCTCGACGCTCTCGGCCCTGAACGCCACGATCTACTCCTCGTCGCGTGTCGCCTTCGCGATGGCGCGCGACGCAAACCTCCCCCAGCTCCTCGCCCGCGTCCACCCGACGCGGGCCACGCCATACGTTGCCGTCCTCTTCTCCACGGCGCTGATCGTCGCCATGGCCGTCAGCCTTCCGATCGAGGACGTCGCCGCGGCGGCGGACATCATGTTCCTGCTCCTCTTCGTCCAGGTGAACGTGGCCGTCATCCGCCTCCGCCGGAGCCGGCCCGAGCTCGACCGCGGCTTCCGGGTTCCGCTCATGCCGTTCACGCCGGTCGCCGCGATCGGGACGATGCTCTTCCTGGCGGCCTTCCTCTTCACGCGGTATCCGAAGGCGTGGCTCGCTGCAGGGGGCTGGATTCTCGCCGGTGCCGGCGTCTATTACACCTACAGCCGCAAAAGGGAGTCGGTCTACCTCGAGCGACGAGAGTGGATGGAGAGGATCGAGCGAGAGGAATACGGGGTTCTCTTGGCGGTCGCGAACCCTCGGAACCTCCCCTCGCTCCTCGAGGCCGGCCTCGCCATAGCCAGGCGCCACCGGGGCGACCTGACAATCCTCCACGTGGTCGAGGTCCCCGAGGGGGTCACTCTCCTCTCCGGACGGCGGCGCGCTCGGGAGGCCGAGCCCCTCCTTGAGAAGGCCGTCGCGTACGCCGGGGAGCACGGCGTGTTCGCGCATCCGGTCGTCCGGATCGGCCACCGGGTCAGCCAGGCGATCCTCGAGACGGCGCGCGAGGAGGACTGCAATTTCCTGATCCTCGGCAGGCCCGAGACGCAGTCGATCTTCGAGCGGATCGTCGCCTCGATCGTCGAGCGCGTGCTGGACGACGCTCCCTGCCGGGTCGGCGTCGTCTTCGGAGCGATCCGGCCCGACAGTGTCCGCCGTGTGCTCGTGCCCGTGACCGAGAGCGCGAACTCGCGCCTCGCCGCCGAGCTGGCGCCCGCTTTCACCGAGCGCTTCGGTGCCCGCGCCCTGGCCGTCACGGTGGTCCGCCGGGGGGCACCCGAGGCCGAGGTCCGGAAGCTCGAGGCGGCCGCCCGGAAGACGGTCGACGAGGCGGGCCTCGACGGGAACCTCGAGATCTTGCGTCGCCGGGAGACCGCTCGGGGGCTGGCCGACGCGGTTCGGCGCGGTGACCTCGTCGTGATGGGCGCCCCGAGCCATGGTCCCGTGGCCGGCCTTCTGGGCGAAACGGTCCCTGCGGCCATCGCCGCCCGCTCGAGGAGCCCTGTCTTCGTCGTGCGCGATGTGGCCGCGCGCCGGGCCGGCCGCTTCGAGCGGGTCTTCTTCGAAAGGAGCTGACCTCCGTGTCGAATCCTGCAGGCCCCCTCTCCCGGATCGTCGAGCAGGTCGCGGGCTATCTTCCGAGTCTCTTCGCCGCGGCCCTCGTCCTTCTCCTGGGCGTCGCGGCCGGATGGGTCGTCCGGCAGGGCGTCATCCGGGCTCTCGTCTGGCTGCGCCTCGACAGGCTGGGGGCGCGCGCCGGGTGGAGGGCGGCCTTCGAGAAAGGGGACGTCCGCGCCGCCCTTTACAAGGTCGCGGGAAACGTGGCGATGCTCCTGGTGGTCCTGGTGTTTCTCGACAACGTCCTCCAGATCCTGGGCCTCACCGTTCTCTCGCGCGCGATCGACCGGCTCGTCCTCACCCTGCCGAACCTCGCCCTCGTGGCCCTCATCGTCGCCGTGGGAAGCGCCCTCGCGAGCGGCGTCGCGCACCGGGTCGAAGACGCGCTGGACGACGAGGACTTCCCCAGAGCGCGGTTCGTCGGCCGGCTCGTCCGCGGCGCCCTCCTTTCGGTCGTCGGGGCCATCGCCCTCTGGCAGCTCGACCTCGCGCGGCAGGTCGTCCTCGCGGCCTTCGTGATCTTTTTCGGCTCGTTCGCCGTGGCATCCGCGCTCGCGCTGGGGCTCGGGTCGGCCCGGGCCGTCGAGCGGGGCTGGGACCGGCTCGTCGCTGGGAACGACGAGCCAAAGAGGGGCGAGAAGCCCGAGAAGGTCGAGAAGCGCGACAGGACCGAGTCCGGGAAGGGCGGCCGGGCGCCGCCATCGGATCCCCGTGGTCGGGACGGTTGAGGGGCTGGAGACTCGTTCCCCCCACGCTGGCGAGACCGCTGGCCAGAGCGGATTCCCGTAACATCGCCGCATGGTGCTCGGCCTCGCGCGCCCGGTCCGCTGGCTCGCCCTGGCGGCCGGCGTGGTCGTGATCTTTCTCCTCGCAGCCGCTCTCTGGCGCCCGAAGCCTCCGGAGGTCCCGTCGGCGCGCGTGACGCGGGCGGATCTTGCCGCGCCGATTCTCTGCGACGGGACCCTCGAGCCCCTCCCCGGAGGCGAGCTCCGGGCGCTCGACGCCGCCACCGTCGGGGCCATCCTCGTCCGGGAAGGCGAGCGTGTCCGGAAGGGGGAGATGCTCGTCCGGCTCGAGAGCCCCGTCGTCTCCGAGAAGGCCCGCGAGGCCCGGGCAGAAGCCCTTCGGCTCTCGGCCGAGATGACGCTGGCGTCGACCGACGCGGACCGCGCGCGGCGGGAGGTGGCCGAGCGAAAGCGGACCTTCGAAGCCGACACGCGCCTTCTTTCGGAGAAGGCGATCACGAGGACGGAGTGGGAAGCGGGCCAAGCGGCCCTCCAGAACGCAGAGGAGGGCCTCCGGAGCGCCACGGCGCGGCTCCAGTCGCTGGACGGCTCCGCGAGCGGCGGCACCTCCCGTCTCGGGCTGGTGGAGGCCTCGGCGCGCGACCTGGGGGAGCGCGTTGAGGCTCTGTCGGTCCGCGCGCCCCGCGACGGCATCGTCTACGGCCTTCCGCGGAAGCCGGGGGAGATCGTCGCCCCCGGGCAGATCGTTGCAGGCGTGGCCGACCCCGGGGTGAGGGGCGTCCGCGCGCGGGTCGACCAGCCCGACCTGCCGCGCATCGCCATCGGCCAGAAGATGCGGGTCACCTTCGACGGCCTCCCCGACAGGGCCTGGACCGGGACGATCTCCAGCGTCTCGCCGGGGCTCCGCGACGTCGGCGGCCGAGAGGTTGCCGACGTCCTCGGGGAGATCCACGACACCACCGGAGAGCTGCCGCCGAACGCTTCGGTCAACGTCGAGATCGTGGCCGGCGAGAGGAAAGGGGTCCTCGTCGTCCCGCGCGCCGCCCTGCAGCGCGACGGCGAGCGGCGGTTCGTCTTCGTCCCAGACGGTGGCCGCGCGCGCCGCCGCGACATCGGCGTCGGCCTGATGGGCCTCACGGCCGTGGAGGTGACGTCCGGCCTCGCCGAGGGCGACGTCGTCCTCCTCCCCGGCGTCATGCCTCTCACGGACGGGGCCCGGGTCCTCGTCCGCAAAGGCTGAAGATGGTCTTCCGCGAGATCCTCGACACCGCGCTGAACCGTTTCCGGACCCATCCGGTGCAGACGTGGCTGACGCTGGCCGGTCTCATTGCGGGGACGGCGGCCATCATCCTGATCGTGTCGCTCGGCCTGACGGGGCGCGGCTTCGTCATGGAGCAGATCGAGGGCGTCGGCTCGCACCTCGTCTGGGCCGCGTACGAGGGGACGGTGACCTCCGGTGTCTCGCGCCTGCGGGACGACCAGATCACGGAGGGGGACGAAAAGGCCCTTTCCGGCCGGACGGACCTTTTCCGTGGCGTCACCCCGATCCTGCAGCTCCAGGGGACCGTGACGACGCTGGCAACGTCGGTCCCTCTCGGGATCGTCGGGACGACCTCGAACTACGCGACGATCCGTCGCAACGTCCGGATCGTCGCGGGACGGTTCCTCGACGAAGACGACGTCCTCCAGAGGGCAAAGGTCTGCGTCGTGAACCGGCCGCTTTACGAGGAGATGTTCGGGGCCGAGGCGGTCGGCGAGAAAACGCTCCGGACGCTCGGAATGACGTTCCGCATCATCGGGGTCTTCGACAAGCCGGTCGACACGATGGGGCAGGGCGAGGTGACCCCCCGAACGATCTTCATCCCGATCACGGTCGCCTGGTTCTTCACCCCGACGCACAGGGTCGACATTCTCTTCGCCGAGGTCCGCGAGTTCTCGCAGATCCCGGAGGGTGTCGCCGCGATGGAGACGACCCTCCGGGAGCGGCACCGGCAGGGAGCGGTCTTCACGGTCAAGAGCATGACGACGGTCATTCGCGTGGCCGAGGCGATCTCGTCGGGGCTGATCCTCCTCTTCGTCGTCGCGGCGGCCGTCTCGGTCTTCGTTGGAGGCGTCGGCATCATGAACATCCTCCTCGCCTCCGTGGAGCAGCGGACCCGGGAGATCGGCCTCAGGAAGTCGCTCGGGGCGCGGCAGCGCGACATCCTCGGGCAGTTCCTCCTCGAGGCGCTTCTGCTCGGCTCGATCGGCTCGCTCATCGGGGTGCTCCTCGGCCTCGGCCTCCCGCTGGCCGCCCGTCTCGTCGTCACCGGGGTCACCGTCCGGGTCTCGGCGCTCTCGGGGGTCCTCGCCTTCCTCTTCTCGTGCGGCGTGACGATCCTTTTTGGCGTCTATCCGGCGATGAGGGCCGCGAGCCTCAGCCCCGTGGAAGCCCTTCGGCATGAGTGACCGGCGGATCGCGCTGGCCGCGGCCCTCTTCGCCGCGGCCTGGCCGGCAGCGGCGGCCAGCCCGTCGGAGCCGCTCACGGTCCGCTCAGCCGTGGAGCGCGTCCTTGCGCGCGATCCGTCCCTCCGGGCGGCCGAGCAGGCCGCGGCCGAGGCCGCGGCGGGCCTCAGGATGGCGCAGAGCCCTTTCCGGCCGCAGCTCTTCCTGACGACGACACCGGGCTGGACGACGGGGCTCCCCCTCCAGGTGGCGGGCGAGCCGCCTGCCGCCGCCGGCGCACGGCTTCGTATGACCTTCTGGGATCCGGCCCTCAAGGCCGAGGAGGCCGGAGCTCTCGGCCGCTCCGCCGGCGCATCCGGCACCGTCGATGTGGCGCGCCGCGAGGCGATCCGGAAAGCCGTGGCGGCATATGCCCGGCTCTGGATGGCCGAGAAATGCCTTCTGGCCGCGAGACGCCGCGCCGCGGCGAGCGAGACGATGGAGGCGCGAACGGCAGCGCTGGGGCGGGAGGGGCGCACGACCGACCTCGATGTCCGACGCGCCGCACTGGCGGCGGCGCGGGCGCGCCAGCAGCTCCACGCCGCGGAGAGCGCCCGGGACGTCGCCGCCGCCGGCCTGAATGCCGCAGCCGGCCTGCCGGGGGAGGGGCCCCCGCCGCTGGCCGAGGACCCTCTGGGTGCGGTGCCGGACGACTCGGGACTGGACTCCCTCCCGGCGGCGCTCTCCACTGACCCGGCGCTCCGGGCGCTTTCGCAGGAGAGCCGGAACGCCGCCCGGGCGGCTGAGATCGAGGGGCGCTGGTTCCAGCCGCAAATCGTCGCGGAGGCCCGGTATC
>JBLMYG010000167.1:0-4097 GCA_050258155.1 Acidithiobacillales bacterium | reverse complement strand
CAGCCTGCTGCTCGTCGTCCTGACGACGTTCCTCGTGCCGCTCACGCTGGTGGCGTCGTGGAACGACGTGTCGAAGTCGCTGCGGAGCTACGTCGTCTTCATGCTCTTCCTCGAGACGGGCATGCTCGGCGCCTTCGTCTCGCTGAACGTCTTCCAGTTCTACGTGTTCTGGGAGGTCATGCTCGTCCCGATGTACTTCATCATCGGGATCTGGGGCGGCGCGCGGCGCATCTACGCGGCGATGAAGTTCTTCCTGTTCACGATGGCGGGCAGCCTCCTGATGTTCCTGGCGATCCTCTACCTGGCGGTGCGCCATCACACCGTCACCGGCCAGTGGTCCTTTCTGCTGGAGGACCTGGCGACGCTCTCCTTCCCCGGCGGAGTCCAGGCGATCCTCTTCTTCGCCTTCGCGCTCGCCTTCGCGATCAAGGTCCCCGTCTTCCCGCTCCACACCTGGCTTCCCGACGCCCACACCGAGGCGCCCACGGCGGGCTCGATCATCCTGGCCGGAGTCCTCCTGAAGCTCGGCGTCTACGGCTACCTGCGGTTCGGCCTCTCGCTCTTCCCCGAGGCCGCCTTGAAGTACGCGCCCTGGGTGGGGCTGCTCGGCGTGATCGGAGTGGTTTACGGGGCTCTGGTCGCCTTCGCGCAGAAGGACATGAAGCGGCTGGTCGCCTATTCCTCGGTCTCGCACCTGGGCCTGGTGGTCGTCGGCGTCGGCGCCTTCACGTCGGTCGCGCTCTCGGGCGCGATCCTTCAGATGATCAACCACGGGCTGTCGACCGGCGCCCTGTTCCTGCTCGTCGGCGTCCTCTACGAGAGGCGCCACACGAGGGACATCGAGGCCTACGGCGGAATCGCCGGTGTCGTGCCCGTCACCACGGCGCTTTTTCTGGTCGCCACACTCTCCTCGATCGGGCTGCCCGGCTTGAACGGCTTCGTCGGAGAGTTCCTGATCCTGCTCGGAACCTGGACCTCGCCCCATCGCTGGTGGTCGGTCGTCGCCGCGACCGGCGTGATCCTGTCGGCGATCTACATGCTGACCCTCGTTCAGCGGGTCTTCTGGAACCCGCTCGTGCACGAGGAGAACCAGACGCTCACGGAGATCCGGCCCTCCGAGTTCGTGGCCGCGGCCGTCCTGGTCGCCGGCATGGTCTGGATCGGCGTCAGGCCGAACGATCTCCTGAGCCGCCTCGCGCCCACGGTCGAGACCATCCGCGCGGACGTCCTGGAGAAGACCTCCGCCGCCTCGAACCGCCGCGGGCGGGACGGCGAGGCGATCCGGAGAGACGGCGCCCGCATCCCGCTTCGGGAGGCCGGGCTCCCCCGTCCGCGCGCCTCCGGCTCCACCCCGGGAGCCGCCCCGTGATCTCCTTCGGCCCGGCCGACCTCGCCGCTTCCGCGCCCGAAATCGTTCTCGCCGCGGCCGGAAGCCTGATCGTCCTGCTCGAGGCCTTCGCCCCGGCGGCCCGCCGCTGGTTCGCCACCCTGGCCCTCGCCGCAGTCGCCGGATACCTCTACTTCCTCGCCCGCGCGCCGCTTGGCGCCGCCTTCGACGGCCGCCTCGAGACCTCCTCGCTGACCTCGCTCGTGGGCATCTTCCTCGGGGGCGCGGCCGCAATCGCCATCCTGATCGCCGGGCCGTACTTGAGGCGCGCCGGCGAAGAGAAGGGAGAGTTCTACGCGCTGCTGCTCTGGGGGCACCTCGGCGTCTCGCTCATGGTTCGGGGGCTGGATCTGCTGGTCGTCTTCATCGGCCTCGAAACGCTTTCGCTCGCCTTCTACGTGCTCGCCGGCTTTTTCCGCCGGGTGCTCGCCTCCTCGGAAGCGGGCCTCAAGTACTTCCTGACGGGCGCCTTCGGCTCCGCATTCACCCTCTACGGCATCGCGCTTCTCTTCGGAAGGAGCGGAAGCCTGCGCATCTCCTCGCTCTCGCAGGTTGGCCTCGGAGCGGACCCGGTGGTGACGTTCGCGCTGCTGCTCCTTCTGGCCGGATTCGGCTTCAAGATGTCGCTCGCCCCTTTCCACGCGTGGGCGCCCGACGTCTATCAGGGGATGTCCACGCCCGCGGTGGCCTACCTCTCCGTGGCGCCCAAGGGCGCCAGCGTCATCGTCCTCTACCGCGTCCTGACCGCGGTCTTCCAAGGCGGCCTGCCCGACCGCTTCCAGGCCGGGGTGGCCGCCGTCGCGATCCTTTCCATGACGCTCGGCAACGTCGTCGCGCTCGCGCAGCGGGACATCAAGCGGCTGCTCGCCTACTCCGGCATCGCCCACATGGGCTACATCTCCATCACGCTCGTGGTCTTCGGCCGCGCCGGCCTCGCGGCGGCGATCGTTTACCTCTTCGCCTACCTGGTCTCCAACGCCGGAGCCTTCGCCGCCGTCTCGGCCCTCTACCGCGACGAGACCAAGCCCCATCCCATCGGCCTGCTCGCCGGAGAGGGGAAGCGCACGCCGTTTGCCTCCGCCGTCCTCACCCTCTGCTTCTTCTCGCTCGCCGGCATCCCGGCGACCGCTGGCTTCATCGGCAAGTTCTTCGTATTCGGCACCGCGATCGAGCGCGGCCTCTACGCGCTCGCCGTCATCGGCATCCTCAACAGCCTGGTCTCGATCGGCTACTATTTGAAGGTCGTCTACATCCTCTATATGCGCGATCCCGTCGAGCCCCAGGGGGCTCCTCCGCTCGAGGCCGCCGACGGTCTTGCCCTGGCGCTGTGCGCCGCCGGGATCCTGGTCCTCGGCATCTTCCCGGCCGCGCTCTGGAGCCTCGCCCGGCAGGCCGCCGACACCCTGCCCTTCTTTGGCCCATGACGTCTTCCCTTCTCCGCGATTGACCGAAGCGCCGGCGCAATCCGAACCGTCGAAAAGGAGATGAGCATGTCCGCGAAGCCCAAGCCCGCGACCCGCCCCGCTCCCCGCACCCCGGCACCGACGCCCTCCGGCTCCCCCGAAGACCTGAATCCGTTCCACTTCGCGCGGCTCCAGTTCGAGCGCGCCGCGGACCACCTGGGCCTGGACGCCGGCACCCGCGAGGTGCTCGGCACTCCGAAGCGGCAACTGATCGTCTCGATCCCGGTCAAGATGGACGACGGCTCGATCCGCGTCTTCCAGGGCTACCGGGTCCAGCATTCCATCGCGCGCGGCCCATCCAAGGGCGGCATCCGCTACCATCCCGGCGTCACGCTCGACGAGGTCAAGGCCCTGGCGATGTGGATGACCTGGAAGTGCGCGGTCGTGAACATCCCCTTCGGAGGCGCCAAGGGAGGGATCACGGTGGATCCCAAGGCGCTCTCGCCCGCAGAAAACGAGCGCATGACGCGCCGCTTCACCTCCGAGATCTCGATCCTGCTCGGGCCCGACCGCGACATCCCGGCTCCCGACGTCTACACCAACTCGCAGACGATGGCCTGGATGATGGACACCTACTCGATGACGAAGGGGTACTCGACGCTCGGCGTCGTCACGGGCAAGCCGCTCTCGGTCGGCGGCTCGGCCGGGCGAAACGAGGCCACGGCCGAAGGGTGCTTCGTCGCCATCGAGGAGGCCGCCAAGCGGATCTCCCTGCCCATGAAAGGGGCGACGGCGGCCGTGCAGGGCTTCGGCAACGCCGGCTCTTTCGCGGCGAAGTTCCTGGAGGAGGCGGGCGCCCGCGTCGTCGCGGTGTCGGACACGAAGGGCGGCGTCTACGAAAAGAAGGGGTTCTCCGTCGAGAACCTGTTCGCCACCAAGGCGAAGAAGGGCACGGTGACGGCCGCCAGGGGAGAGCCGATCTCCAACGAGGAGCTGCTCGAGCTGCCCGTCGACATTCTCGTGCCGGCGGCGCTCGAGGGCGTCATCACCCGAAGGAATGCGTCACGCATCAAGGCCCGGATCATCGCCGAAGCCGCCAACGGCCCGACCACACCGGACGCCGACGACGTGCTCCACAAGAAAGGCATCGTCGTCATCCCCGACATCCTCGCCAACGCCGGCGGCGTGACCGTCTCCTACTTCGAATGGGTGCAGGACCTCTACTCCTTCTTCTGGGATCCGGACATGGTCCGCACGCA
Source organism: Acidithiobacillales bacterium (assembly GCA_050258155.1). Lineage (GTDB taxonomy): Bacteria > Acidobacteriota > Thermoanaerobaculia > UBA5066 > UBA5066 > DAOMFB01. The sequence continues at coordinate 48 of JBLMYG010000167.1, read as the reverse complement.
GCTCCAGCGCACGATCCGCCGCTCTTTCGCCGACGTCGAGGCGACGGC
>JBLMYG010000166.1:0-8153 GCA_050258155.1 Acidithiobacillales bacterium | reverse complement strand
ACGGCGAGGCGCCCGCAGAGGAGTGGCACTTCAAGCGGAACCTCGTCTACCTCCTCCGCCGGGTGCCGCGCCGCCCGGACCAGCCGGCGGAACCCGAGCTGGGGGCCGTCGTCCAGCTCTCGGAGCCCGGGCTTCCTCCACCTCTCGTGAAGGAGTCGCTCGGAGCCCTCGGCCAGATTCACCACGAAAAGGCGGAGGCCGCTCTGATCGCCCGGGTCGAAGGGCTCGAGCAGCTTCTGGCGAAGAAGGGAGACGCACCGTTCGACGAGGCCGAGCTGCAGCCCCTCCTCGATCGCGCCGTCACGACGCTGGCGCGGCTCGGGACCCCCTCCTCAAGGCGCGTCATCGTGGAGTACGCCCTCCGGAAGAAGGGACCGCTCGGCGACGTGGCGCAGCGCCTCGCCGAGCTCGCGAGCCAGGACCTCTCGGACGATCCGGAGCTGGTCGCCTTTCTGGTGAGGAGTCTCAAGGCCGAGCTGCCGTTCAAGGTTCTCGGGCTCGTCCTGAAGAAGAACGAGGACCGGGTCCTCTCCGTCATCGAGGCCCTCGGGGGAACGCCGCTGCCGCTCGTGCGAAAGACCCTGGAGAGCATCGTCGAGGGCTTCCCGGGCCAGGTGTTCGCCCGGGCGGCGGCGAAGGTCATTTCCGGCTTCGACGCCCAGCACGCCGAGGCAACGGCCTCGGCGAGCCTCTCGGGCGACCTGGACCTGTTCGAGCTTCCAAGCCTGCTGCAGAGCCTCGGGGTCTCCGAGGCGACCGGAGTCCTCGTCCTTCGGGACCAGAAGGGCAACGTCGCCGGGTCGCTCACGCTGGAGGGCGGGAAGGTCCGCGGCGCCCAGACGGGGATCCTGAAGGGCGACGACGCCTGCTATCAGTTCTTCGAGCGGCCTTTCCCCGGCACGTTCGCCTTCACGAAGCAGGCGCTTCCGCCCCGTAAGGAGGGGGATCCGCCGCTCCGCGAGATCGTGCCGCTTCTTCTGGAAGGAATGCGGCGCTACGACGAATTCCAACGGTCGGCGGCCCTGGTGCCCGACGACCTCTACCTGACGAGCTCCGGGCAGAAGCCGAGGGCCCTGCCGGACGAGCCGGACGCCGTTCTTCAGAAGCAGGTCTGGGCGCGGGCGGCGGCGGGGGCGAGTCCGCGGCTCTGCGAGGAGTCGATTCCGGCCGACTCCTTCCGGATCCGCCGTCTCTTCGCCCACTGGCTCGAGGAAGGGAGCCTGAAACCTCTCTGAAGGGGACCACGGGGGAAACGAAATCGTTACCCCCGTGCCAAGCTATGGTGCTTATGGCCGTAAACCATCGACATCGCCGAGGACTGTCCATCCGTCCCGTCTGACGAAGAAACGAGGGGAACCATGCTGGTTCGAGACATCATGCGGAGCCCGGCCATGTCGGTCTCCGCCGACACCACTCTCGAGGACGCTTACCGGACGATGAGAGAGAAGGGGATCCGACATCTGCTGGTCGTCGAGGAGGGGCAGCTCTCCGGCGTGATCACCGACCGGGATCTCCGGCTGGCCACGAGCGCGCTCGCGCCGTCTCCCTTCGCCCCGGGCAGCCGGGTCTCGGGCGTCATGAGCCGCCGGCCGCAGACGGCGCACCCGTCCGATCCGGTCGAGGACGCCGCGCGCATCATGCGGGGGCAGAAGATCGGCTGCCTTCCGGTCGTGGAGGAAGGACGCCTGATTGGAATCGTGACCGGCCTCGACCTACTCGACGCGCTGATCCGGATGACCGGCGTGGACAAGCCGTCGGGCCGCCTGGAGGTGCGTCTCACGGACCAGCCCGGCGAGCTCTCCCGCCTGGCCAGCTTCATGGGCCAGCGGGGGCTGAACATCCACTCGATCCTCTCCTATCCGGAGGGTCCCTCCTCGGTCCGGACCGTTCTCAGGATCGGCACGATCGAGACCCGGCTCTTGGCTCCGGAACTGCGCAAGGCGGGCTTCGACGTCCTCTGGCCACCGGAGAAACCGTGGCCTCGGTGATCTTCTCACCGGCCTACCGGACGTATTCGTTCGGTAACGACCACCCCTTCAGCCCCGTCCGCATCGAGATGCTGCTGGAGCTCCTGGAGGCGCTCGGACATCGCGTGGAGACGATCGCGCCGCAGCCGGCGTCGCGGGCCGAGATCCTCGACGTTCATTCCGACGACTACGTGCAGCGCGTCGAGCGGATGAGCGCGGGCACCACGGTCCCCGATGCCGCCGTTTACGGCCTCGGCACGCAGGACACCCCCGCCTTCCCGGGCATGGACGAAGCCGCTCGATGGCACGTCGGCGGGACATTGCACGGCGCCCGTCTCATCTCCGCCGGGAAGGAGACGCGCGTGCTGCAGCTCGGGGGGGGCCTTCATCACGCCGGGCGAAGCCTCGCGTCGGGCTTCTGCATCTACAACGACCTCGCGATCGCCATTCGCGGCCTGTCCCGGAGTGGCCTCCGGACGGCCTACGTCGACATCGACGTCCACCACGCCAACGGCGTGCAGGAGATTCTCTACGACGACCCGGGCGTGCTGACGGTGAGCCTTCACGAGTCGGGCCAGTACCTTTTCCCGGGGAGCGGCGAGGTCCGCGAGCTGGGGGCCGGGCCGGGGCGCGGCCTGAAGCTCAACGTGCCGCTGCAGCCGTTCACGTGGGGCGCGAGCTACCTCGAGGTGTTCGAGCAGGTGCTCCCGCCGGCCCTCCGGCACTTCCGGCCCGACGTCCTCGTCGTGCAGGCGGGTGCGGATGCGCACTTCGACGATCCGCTCGCCGACCTGATGCTGACGACGGGAGACTACGAGATTCTCTTCCGGCGGATCCTCGAGTGGGCGGATCAGCTCGCCTCGGGCCGGGTGCTTTTCACGCTCGGCGGCGGCTACTCCTTCCGGTCGGCGCCGCGCGTCTGGGCGATGCTCTATCTGCTGGTTCACGATCTCCCGCTGGCCTCCGAGGTCCCGGACGGGTGGCGGCGGAAATGGGAAGGGATCCTGGGCGAGGAGCTTCCGCGGACCTTCCACGACGGAGACTCCCGGAGACCGGAAATCCCCGACCGCCTCGAGATCGCCGACCGGAACCGGCAGGTGGCCGAGCGGCTCCTCGACCTCGCCCGCCAGTACTGGCACTGAAGGTCAGAAATAGAAGAGCTGGAGCTGGATCGTGAACTGGTTCGCGGGGGGCACGCCCACGGCCGCCGGGATCAGACGACCCCACGCGCCCCGGATGTTGAACGTGTGGGCGTTCCGGTACCACGTCACGCCGACCTGGAACCTTTTCTGATCCCGGCTCGAATCGACGCTCCGGGAGAAGGACTGACTCTCGTACCGCCCCCAGGGCAGGAGCTTCACCGAGGAGATGTAGTACCCGCCTTCCACGAAGACGTCGTTCTGGCGGAGCAGCGTGGGAAACGTGCTCCCGCCGTCCCAGTGGAGGACGTCGACCTGGCCCGTCACGCCATTCCCGCCGCCGACCGGGAGGTCGAGGAAGAGGTCGGCCGCGTAAGCCCGGTAGTCCCCCTGCAGGTCGTACCCGGCGCCGACGGCGAGGACTCTCTTCGTCCCAAGGTACGTGCCCGGATAGAACGCTCCCTTCTCCGTCTCGAAGACGTCGTATTGCAGCCGGCCGGCCGAGCGGAACGAGTTCCGTGAGCCGCTCTCGCGCCTCCCCTGAAAGGCGCCCACCCGGTATTCCAGGCGGTCGCGCAGAACGTAGCCCCTGGCCTGGAAGCCGGTGTCGCGCGCCACCGACGATTGCGTCACCCCGTTGCTCAGGAACGAGTAGCTCCCGTAGTCGAGCGTGAGCTGGCGGACCGACTGCTCGAGGCAGTTCCGGCAGAGGGGTATCAGGATGAGGCCGCCGTCGAGGATGAACGCGTTCGTCATCTCCCACTCGAGATAGGCGTCCTCGATGAAGAAGCCCGGGCCGGAGTCCTTGGGAGCCTTTCCGAGGTTCGTATCGTCGGTCCTTAGGTAGAAGGAGACGCCGGGGGCGATCTGACCGAGCAGGTAGAGACTCGTGCGCCGGACGAAGAGGTTCCCGGCTGTCCCCCCCGTCGCGGGGATTTGCGTCCAGTCGGCCCAGACCTGAAGCGCGAAACCGAACCGAAAGCTGACGGTCTCGCTCACCTTGATGATGGCCTGGCCCCTGGCCGGGAGGGCGGGAGCGGTGGCGAGAAAAAGGACGGCGAGGCCTGCCGCGACCGTCCGGAAACGCCGTGCGCCCTTCACGGACGAGGTCCGGCGATCTTCCCTGTGGCCCGGTCCCCCGGATAGAGGAGCACGTGGCGCCCGTTCTGGATCTGGAAGATGCCGACCTCGTAATGGAGCGGGTCTCCGTGTTCGTCGAACTGCAGACGCTCGAGAGGCAGAAGGAGGTCGGTCTTCCGGAGCGCGTCCCGGACGGCCTCCCGCTGCGGCGCGGCGCCGGGGCCTGCAGCTCTCTCCAGCGCCGCGAGGACGGCCCGCATCGCCGCGTAGCCGTACATGCTGAGCGGCGCCGGCGGATGGCCGAACTGCTTCTCGAATCCCGCCTCGTAGGCGCGGCTTCCGTCGATGTCTCCGGAGAGCGTGAGTCCGGGCTCCCAGACGATCGCGCCGAGCGCCCCTTCGGCGAGGGGGCCGAGCTGGTGGATCAGCGCGGGGAACTCCATCCCGAACGCGCCGACGACGGGAAGGAGAGGACCCGACGCCCCGTGGATCTGGCGGAGGAGGACGAGGTTGTCGGCGAAGAACCCGTCCATCAGGAGGAGCCGGGCGCCACCCGACCGGACGCGGGCCAGAAGGGGGATGAAATCGGGCGTCCCGGTCTGGAAGCTCTCGTGCGCGGAGACCTTGACTCCATGGCTCTCGAGCCGCTCCTTCTGAAGCCGCGCGAGCTGCGTGGCTCCCGGCGTCGAGGAGTAGAGGATCGCCACGTCGGGGACGGGGAGCAGTTCGAGCGGAACGGCCGTCGTCGCCTCCACGAAAGGTCCCAGCTTGCTGATCCGGAAGAACCAGGCGTTCCCGCGCTGCGTCAGCCGCTCGTCGAGCGACGAGCTCGCGACGTACGGGATCCGCTCCCCCTCGGCCACCTGAGCGACGGGGCCGACGAGGCTGTCGACATAGCCTCCGACGAGGACGCTCACCCGCTCGCGGACGGCCAGCTCGCGGGCGGCGTTCGTCGCCTCGTCCGGCCGTCCCGCGTCGTCACGCGTGACCAGCTTCACGGAGCGGCCCCGGAGCCCGCCCCGGGCGTTGACCTCCGTCGTCGCGTAGACGATTCCCTCGTGAACGGCCGTTCCCTGCGCCGCAAGGACCCCGCTGAGCGAGTCGATCTCCCCGACGCGGATCCCGGCAGCCTCCTCCGCTCGGCGGGAACAGCCGGAGACCGCCAGCCCCATCGCCAGAAGGGGGACGGCGACGGCCTGCAGCCGACGGATCAACCCGTCACCGGCCGTGAGCGGACGGTCGGCCCTCCACGAGATCCGGGGCTGCCGTCACGGGCTGCCGCGCCTCGAAGAGGAGCCGCCGCGTCCCGTCGGAGCGCGCCGTGTCGCGCTCCGCCTGCAGAGCGGCGAGGCGCGACGGCCACGGACTGAGGTCGAAGGGCTCTCCCTTCGACGAGGCGAGGCACGCATCGATCAGATCGCGGTAGAAGCGGACGATCCGCTCCACGAGCGGTACGGGGTATTCGCGGCCCTGTATCTTCAGGCAACTGACCCCGAGGTCGATCAGGGGCGGGATGTCCTCGAGGAGAAAGAAGGCGTCGTTCCTGAGGGCCACGCTCTCTTCCCACCTCTTCTCGCCCGAGTAGAGCTCCCACGATTCGAGGCAGACGCGGTAGTCGAGGCCGCCGCGGTTGGGGCTCCCGACGAAAAGATCCTTGCCGAACGCGTCCACACCGCGCTCGAGACGATGATAGGGGGACATCCAGCATTTCCCCAGGTACGTGTAGCACGTGTTGGCGTGAATCAGGATCTCGATTCCGACGTCGATCCGCTCCTTCCGGGCGGTCAGCTCCTTGAGCGTCAGCTTCGTGTCGGCCACCACCTGCGAGACGCCGATGGAGCGGTAGAAGCGGACGTCCTCGTCGTTGAGAATGTTGGCGCCGATGCTCGCGTGAAGGGTGAGACGCGGGAACGCGCCGTGGACCGCTGCGATCGCACCGATGTCGGTCAGGATCGCCCCGTCCACGCCCCAGGAGACGAATCGCTCCATCTTCGCGAGAAGCGGGGCGATCTCGTGGGACTGCATGTTGGTATTCACGGCCACCCGAAGCCTGGCGCCGCCGGCGTGGGCGATCCCGATGGCGGTCCGGACATCCTCGTCCGGCATCTCGTACCGGTCGCGGCGGCGACTCCACCCGCGGGGACCCACGTAGACGACGTTCGCTCCTCCCGACACGGCCGCTTCGACCATCTCCAGATTGCCTGCCGGCGCCAGAAGCTCGACCATGTCCGACCCTCCTCGACTCTGCCTACGACTCCATCCGGGAAACCGTCAACAGGGACCCGAACGATTCGGGCCGGAGACCGGCGTAGTCCATTCCGCTCCTGCCGAAGTAGAACCCGTTGCAAAAGCCGATTCGGGCGTGGCGACGGAGCGTCTCCCACCAGGCCTCGTCCACCGCTCCGTCGCCGGAGGCGGCGCGATCCAGCGCGGCCCGATACACGCTGGCCACCTCGCGGCGGTATTCCGGTGTCTCTGAAACGGCCTCGATCCGGAAATGTCGGTGTCCGGCGGCCAGAAGGCGCGGCAGGTGCTCCAGCATGCAGACGTCCTTGCCGGAGAGGACCCCTTTCCCGAGCGACTTCATGGCCCAGTTCCCCTGCTTCAGGAACAGCTCCTTCTGGCAGAGGTCCGGACACTTGATTCCCCACTTCTCCTCGTACTCCAGGAGAAAGCAGTAGTCCGAGACTCCGAGCGGCATCTTTCCGTGAACCAGAAGCTCCATGGGGATGCCGCAGGCGGCCGTGATCTCGCCGATCTCGTCCAGGCTCAGCTCGTAGTTGGGGGTCAGCCGCACGGCGCCGTACCCGCGAAGGACCTCGGCTCCCGCCGCCGTGTAGAGGTTCGCGAACCCTCCGATGTGAACCGGCAGCTGCGGAAACTCCTCGCGCGCGATCCTCAGGATCCCCAGGTTGTGGACCTCGACCGCTTCGGCGCCTCCCGAAGAGGCCGCCTCGAGCATCCTCCGGACCTTGGGAAGAAAGTCGTTGCGCGGGGCCGCGTACGTCGTCACCCACGCTCGCTTCCCCTGATCCCGGAGAATGTGGATCCCCTCCTCGAGATCACCGAGCTGCTCCAGGAAGTTGGACTCGTAGAGCCGGCAGGTGATGTCTCCGAGGTAGACGCCGTCGTAATCCGTCAGGTCCGACCCTCGGAGGTCCCTCAGGTTGGCGATCGTCGTGTTCAGCTCGAACGGACGCGTCGTCATCGGGCCGTCTCCTTCATCGTCCTGCGACCGTCCAGGCCCGCGGAAGCGCCGGCGGGGCTTCCATGGGGGCCCGGAGCGTCCCGGCATCGATGGCATCCCGGTAGCTTCGGACGAGGGGAGAAAGGAGCCCCACCGGAAGACTCCGCCCCTGGAGCTTCAGAACGTCCGCCCCGGCTTCTGTGTAAGCAGAGACGTCGGCGATTCGGCTGATCTGCCGGCTCGGGAAGGCGAGCGCTTCGGCCCGCCGGCCGTCCGCAGAGAGGTCCCAGGGCTCCTGGCAGATCCTGAAACAGGCACCGACGCCTCCGCGCTTCATGCTTCCGGTCTGCCGCAGACCGCGCGGCGCCGCCGCGGGCGCATCGCCTCCGTCACCGGTCTCCGCGGAAATGACAGCCGGAAGGGGAGACGGCTTCAGGGCCACGTAGCTCGGCATCCAGCACTTCCCCAGAAGGACGAACTCCTCGACCATGTGAACCATGATCTCCAGGAAAACCCCTCGCACGGCCCTGATCTCCGCCAGCTCTGCCGGGCTCACCCCGCCGGGGAGCACGATCGCGCTCGCGCCCAGGTCCCGGAGGAACTCGGCGTCTGCGACCGTCCTGGCCCCGCAGCCGATGCTGGCCGTCAGGTGGAGATCTGGGAAGCGCCGACCGAGGGCCGTCAGGATCCCGATGTCGTTCACGATGACCGCTCGGATCCCCAGGTCGAGGAGCGCGGGGACGCTCTCGAAGAGCCGCTCGCGCTCGTCCCGCTTCGGGA
>JBLMYG010000165.1:0-5327 GCA_050258155.1 Acidithiobacillales bacterium | reverse complement strand
CCGTACCCCTGCCCGTCGTGCAGGATCTGGTACCTGTCGTCGCCCGCCTGGTCGAGAAGGAGAGCCGTGCCGAAGAGCGCCGCCCCCTGCCCGGCCACGCCCAGTCGATAGTCGTCGTTCCCCGAGTCGTCCACGAGGATGCCGGCGCCGAACTGCGCGAAGCCCTGCGACCGTTCCGCCGCTTCATAGCGGTCATTCCCGGCCGCGTCCCAGAGGATGCCGACGCCGCCGAGTCCGCTCCCCTGCGACGGCTCGCCGGGCCCCGCCTCGTACGTGTCGTTCCCGCAGAGGTCGATGACGACGCTGACCCGCTGCGCCGGCCAGATCCCCGCGGCGTGCGACCCGATGTACGAGTCGTCGCCGCCCAGGTCGACGATCAGAAGGAACGGCCTTTCGTCCGAGTAGACGAGGTGGCGGTCGTTCCCGGTCCCGGCGACGCGGATGCGGCCGAAGGTCGTGTCGACATCCGAGCGGAGCGTCGCGAGCGTCGCCGGGTCGCATGTCTTCACGGCTTCTTTCAGATCTGCTCCCGCCCGCTCGACCGCGGCCACGACCTCCAGCGCGGCCCGCGCCATCGTCTCCCCGTTCATGCCGCGACCCGCCGTCTCCACGTCGGCGAGCGGAACCTGTCCGTCGGGGATGTCCTCGGTCAGCCCCTTTCGCGTCGCCGCGGTGGTTGAGACAGCCACCGGAACGCCCTGCCAGGCGCGCTTCACGTCGCTGTCGGCCACGACGAGGGCGGCGAAGAGCCGCTCGACAGGCGCGCGGAGAGGCTTCGGAAGCCTCTCGAGAGGGAGGGAGAGGTTGCTCCCCCGCGGAAGGTCGACTCTTGCGATCACGTCGGGGAAGCGGGGTGCGATGCTGACCGCATGGAAGAGCTTCGCCGCCCCCCTGAAGTTCCGCGTCGCCTCGAGGTAGCCGTTCGCGAAGGCTGGAACCTTCAGCGGCTCGCGCCGGAGGGGCGCGAGGTGCGGGAGGACGAACTCTGCCGTCGACGACGGGACCACAAGCGCCGCGGCGCCGAGGTCTGATCGGATCATCCCGCGGCGTGCCAAGAGTTCGTCTACGACATCACCAGCGGACGTACTCCCCCCGAAGCAGAGCCCTCCAACGGCCGCGATGACGACGCCGACGAGAGCGTAAGAGCTATTCCGCCGACGGATCCACAAGCTTCAGCTCGGGAAAGTACGTCCTGAAGAAACCGCGATCACGCGATAGAAGGGAACCTGCCTGCAACGAAGCATGCGCACCGATCAGAAAGTCCGCCACGATGCGGTCCCGTCGCGATCCCCCCCGACGGCGATGGGCGCGCCACTGCCGTCCCGCCAACTCCGCCGCCTCCGCAGATAATGGCTCGAACTCGATCCCCAGCCGCCGAAGGATTGGCGCCGGCTTCATGCCCGGCGGAAACGACGCGCTGACCTCCGCCCAGACGACGTCACACGCCACAAGAGAGCCGGCGCCGTATGCGTCTTTCAACGCCTGTCGCGAGCGCTCACCGAAGGTCAGATCGCCACCCAGGACGTCCATAAGGACAGATGTATCGACGGCCGTTCTCACCGCTTTTTCAGCCGGGGCCCCCGCATCTCGTCGAGGAGCACGTCGACCGGTTTGTCGAGCTTCAGGATCCCAAAGACCTCATCGACCGGATGCCGGCCCTTGCGGCCCTTCTTCAGAAGGACTCCGTCCTTCCGCAATTGGAATTCAACCGGCGTTCCTTCAACGAGACCCAGTTTGATCCGAACCTCCACCGGAACGGTGATCTGGCCCTTCGAGGAGATCGTACTCTTCACGGGTAAAGTGTGAATGGCTTTACATTTGGAGTCAAGGAACCGGCCACGAACTTTTCACGGTCCCTCCTTCGCCACGCTGAAGCTCCGCCAGGCCGACCGGCGCTTCACAGCCGGGTCGAGGATCCGGAACCGGAAGGGGCTGTAGCCGGCGAGGTCGTTCCAGAACGCGATCGGGAAGGGCCCGAAGGAGATCGCCGGCTCCTCGACGCTGAAGGCTCCCGCCGCCGAAAGGATTCCGGAGCCGATCTTGTACTCGATCCACCAGGGCGGCTCCTCGCGCCGCGGGCCGCGCCACTTCAGCCGGATCGTTCCTCCCGCCTCCCGAAACGTCAGCCGGGCTTCGGGAAGGGGCATCTCCACCTCCAGAGCCTCTGCCCAGGTCTGGACCTCCTTCGGGTCGGGCCGCACCGCGCCGCCGTACTCTGCGAGCACCCTGAACCGCGCCCGCGCCTGCGCCTTCTGCCATCTGTCGAGATCGCCCGCCAGCTCGGGTGCCTGCGGGTCGGTCGGCTGCCGCTCCGCGCCGAGGCGCTCGGCGTGGATCCGGACGCCGTCGCCGACCCCTTGCAGCCTTTCCAGCTTCCGCGCCTCGGGCGTCAGATGGCCGCCCGGCGTCGTGTCGAAGAAGACCCGCTTCCGGACCCGGCGGCCGGAGAACGCCGGCACGAGGGAGACTCCCTGCATTCCCCTCGGGCGGCCGATCCCGGCGAGATCGAGGATCGTCGGCGTGACGTCGACGTTCTCGGCCAGAGCGTTCGTCTCGCGCCCGGCCGGAACGCCGGGCCCCGCGAAGACGAGGGGGATGCGCAGGACCTCGTCCGTCAGCTTCGCTTCTCCGCTGGTCGAGGCGTGCCCCACCCAGCCGTGTTCCAGCAGCTCCTCGCCGTGGTCCGCCGTGAAGACGACGATCGTCCGCCCGGAGAGCCCTCGTTCCTCGAGAGTCGCCAGAGCCTTCCCGATCTGCCTGTCCATGCGCGAGACGTCCTCGTCGTAGAGAGCGAGCAGCTTCTCGCGGTCGCCCGGCTCGAAGCTGTATCCGGCGCCGACGGGCAAGGTCGCGGCCACCTGCGCGTGCTCGAGGCCAGACGACCCCTTCACCTTCGCCTCGGCTGCCTCGTAGCCGCTCGCGCCGTAGGGCATGTGAGGCTCGACGTCGTGGACCCATGCGAAAAAGGGCTCCTTCGCCACGGGCAGCCACTCCGACAGAGCCTGGGAACCGATCACCTCGGCGCCGGTGATGGCCTGCTCGGGAAGACCCAGGTTCCGGTAGTACGACACGGCCGTGAAGAAGCCGTAGTTCCTGAGCGTGAAACCGAGGGAACCGAGGATTCTCGGCAGCGTCGGGAGCTTCTTCGGCGTCGTGTCGTCGCGATGGACGACCCCGTGCGTCGGCGGATGGAGCCCGGTGAAAATCGAAACGAGCGCCGGGGCCGTCCAGGGCGTCACGGTGAAGGCCCGGTCGAACCGCACGCCGCGCGCGGCCAGCGCCGCGATGGCCGGCGTCCGGCCCCCCGGCGCGTAGTCGACCCGGTCGGCTCGTAGCGAGTCGACCGTGATGAGGAGGACGTTCGGCAGCGGCCCTTCGCGCTTCGGCACCGTAACGCAGGCCGCGAGTCCCGCCCCAAGGAGCAGAGCAACCCCTCGGGCGAGTCTGTTTGCCTTCATCGAAACCGGAGAGTATCCTTTACGTCAAGGGTAAAGAAATGGGAAAGACGAGCCGACTTTCGAGCAAGGGTCAGGTGACGATTCCTCTTCAGGTCCGGAAAGCTCTCCGGCTCTCCCCCGGCGATCTCGTCGTCTACGAGGTCCGGGGCGAGAAAGCGTTCTTCAAGCGCGCCGAACCGTTTGACGCTGCGTTCCACCTCGCGGTGTCAGAGACGCTCGAGGAGTGGGGGTCGGCCGACGACGACAAGGCATTCCGTGACCTGTGACGTCTGGGACGTCGTCGTCGTCCCCTTTCCCTTCTCCGAGCGGGCGGCGACCAAGCGGCGGCCGGCCCTCGTCCTCAGCCGGAAGCCCTTCAACGCGGCCGGCCACACGGTCCTCGCGATGATCACGACACAGGCCCATCGCCCCTGGCCCGGCGACACCCCGGTCCACGACCTCTCGGCCGCGGGCCTTCCGCTCCCGTGCATCGTGCGGCTCAAGCTCTTCACGCTCGACAACCGGCTCATCCTTCGAAGGATCGGCGCTCTCTCGCCATCTGACCGTCGACGGCTATCCGACGCTCTCAATCGTCAGCTCTTCTAACCCTCTTCGCCTCCTCCACGGGCTGTGCGGCGAGGCGGAGAGCCACGCGGCGAGGCCGAGGAGGGTCCCTTCGTAGTTTCCGAAGAGGTCCAGCCATCGGAACGTCCGCATCGGAATGTAGTTCTGGCTCACCTCGTCGATCGTCCCTACGACGAGAAGAAAGGCGAGGCCGGCTGCGAGGCCGCGGCGATTCCTGAAGTCGACGCGGACGGACTGGAAGGTCACCCCCGCCATCAGCCCGTACTGGACGAGGTGCCACTTCTTTGCGGGGGGCTCGTCGCGGTAGACGACAAAGAGGATCGCGACGTAGGCCGCCATCAGGACGATAAGCACCGACAGCGCCCGCCCGCGGTTCACCGGTCCCGCCGACCAGGCCCAAGCGAGAAGCCCCGCGAGGATCGCCGTCCCCACGCCGACGTACCAGAGCGTCACGTGAGGCTGGAGGCGCGGCAGGATGTAGAGGAGCCACCAGTTCGGGGCGTACGGAATCGTGACGAGCGCAATGGCTGCAGCCACGACCGCCGCCACCGCCCAGCCGCGGCTGCGAAGCCAGGACGATGCCGCCACGTCCCTACTCCCGCGACAACGTCACCGGCAGCTCGAAGGGGAAGTCCAGCTCGCCGTCGGGGACGCGCAGCCTGACGGTCCCGGAGAGCACCCCTTCGAGACGCTCGCCCGTCGCCGCCTGCAAGAGGCCCCAGACGACGCCCTCGTTCGACAGCTCCACCGGAAGGACGAGCCGGTTCGGGCGGCCGGCGTGGAGGACGAACTTCTCTTTCCGCCCCTCGGCCAGCGGCGTGCCCCCCACCGTCAGCTGGTACGTGGCCCCGACGAACGAGAGGTCGAAAGCCAGCGGGTTCTTCAGCTCCACGTCGATGTTCACGGTCGACGTCGCGACGCCGAGGCTCCCGATCTGTGTCTCCTTCACGGCCACGAAGCGACCGAGCGTCTCCTTCATCGGCTCCGTCAGCCGGACCGCCTCGCGCGGGAAGCTCCCGGCCCAGCTCACCCGCCGCGCCTTCCCCTTCGTCGAAAGCTCGCCGGTGAGGGTCCACCCCACCCCCGGGAGCTTCGCCTCCGCCAGCGCCTGCGGACCCAGCGCCGAGAACGGCATCTCGAAGCGGATCGAGCAGCCCCCTTCCGCGCGCGGCGCCACGAGGCCATCCACCGGAGCGCCCTTCGACTCGATGAGCGAAATCGTTCCCTTCAGCCGCTCGCCGCACGGCGCGGCCTGTCCGACGAAGACCAGCTCCATCCCCGCCTTCGTATCGGCGACAGGACCAA
>JBLMYG010000164.1:0-11053 GCA_050258155.1 Acidithiobacillales bacterium | reverse complement strand
ACGGGAAGGCGAAGAACCCGTGGCCGAACGTGGATGCGCAGTCGGGCGTCATCCAGTGGTACTACGGGCTCACCGAGTGGGATTTCTACACGGTGCTGTTCGGGATCGGACGGGCCATCGGCGTGCTCGCGAACATCACCTGGGACCGGGCTCTCGGCTACGCCATCGAGCGGCCGAAGTCGGTCACCACGAAGATGCTGGAGGACGTCGCTTCCAAGGCCATCAAGCACGACGAGCTCGGCTCCGACTGACGTCTCCATTCCCCGAAATTAAGCGCCCGGGCACGCCCGGGCGTTTTTTCTTCTTGGGCTCTGTCCCTTGGCTGGTCGGCGTCAAGGGTCGGCGACCGCTGCGCGGCGCGCGAAGCGCGCCATTGACACCGGCCAGCCAGGAGCACATTTTCAGCTATCAGCGGCTGTGGGTGCAGCCGCCGAATATAGGCAGCTCCTTTCCAGATACTCGATAAAGATACCTAGAATGAATAACTTGAAGCAGTATCTTAGCGACATCCACGCAGATATTGAATTGAGTCTCAAATCTGGATATAGTTCCGCCGCGTAGGAACAAAACGATGGCCGACATCCTGACTCTTCCGGTTCTCCCCCTTCGGAACGCGGTCCTCTTCCCCGGGGTCAGCCTTCCGATCTCCGCGGGTCGTGCAGGGACGCTCCGCGCCCTCGACGAGGCGATGAAGAATCCGGAGCACCTGATCTTTACCCTGTCGCAGCGCGAGGACCTCGAAAAGGTGACGCCGGAGGGGCTCTACACCGTAGGAACGATCGCGAGCATCGTGCAGCTCCAGCGAGGCCTCGGAGGGGCGCGGCTCCTTCTGCAGGGTAAGAGAAGGGGCGTCGCCCTGCGGATCGTCGAGCACGGCGCCATGCTGGAGGCGGTCGTGGTCGAGGCCGCGGAGATGCCGCCTCTCGATCCGGAGGCCCCCTTCTTCGTGGCCCTGCACAAGGAGGTCCGCGAGCAGGCGGCGGAGCTGGGACGAAAGGTGGGGCTTCCGGACGAGGTCGTGGAGCAGATCCTCGAGGAGGTCGCCGAGCCCGGCCTCCTGGCGGACCTCGTGGCCGGGTACCTCGACATACCGGCCCCCGAGCGCCAGCACCTTCTCGAGACCCTGTCGGTCGAGGAGCGACTCCGCCGCGTGCTCGTTCATGTACAGAAGCAGATCGCTGTTCTCTCGCTCCAGGAGGACCTCAAGTCGAAGGTCCAGGCCGAGATCGGCGACCGGCAGCGGGAGATGCTGCTGCGCGAGCAGATGAAGGCGATCCAGAGAGAGCTGGGAGAAGGGGAGGGGAAGGACGCCGAGGACCTCAAGGAGCTGAAGGCCCGGCTGGACAAGCTCCCCCTTCCCGAGGAGGCCCGGCGGGAAGTGGAGCGCGAGTGGGGCCGCCTCTCCCGGCTGGGCCGCGAGTCGATGGAGTCGCAGGTCGTCCGGACCTATCTCGAAACCGTCGCCGACCTCCCCTGGGGGGAACGGAGCGAGGACCACCTCGACGTCAAGGAGGCTGCGCGGATCCTCGAGGAGGATCACTACGCCCTCTCGGACGTCAAGGACCGCATCCTGGAGTTTCTCGCCGTGAGGCAACTGCTCGGCCGGGCGGAGCCCGGCGCGACGACCCCTCACGTCGTCCCACCGGAGGCGGCGGGCGCGAAAGAGGAAGGCGGGAGCGGCCCCCGTCTGCCGGCCGACACGCGCCCGGGGAAGGGAAAGATCCTCCTCTTCGTCGGGCCCCCGGGCGTCGGGAAGACCTCGATCGCGAAGTCGATCGCGCGCGCCATGGGCCGGAAGTACGTCCGCATCTCTCTCGGCGGCGCCCGCGACGAGGCGGACATCCGGGGACACCGCCGGACGTACGTCGGAGCCCTCCCCGGCCGGATCCTCCACGGAATGCGGCAGGCCGGCACGAAGAACCCGGTCTTCCTGCTCGACGAGGTCGACAAGCTCGGGGTCTCGTTCCAGGGGGATCCGGCGGCCGCACTTCTGGAGGTGCTCGACCCCGCGCAGAACGACTCTTTCACCGACCACTACCTCGGCGTCCCGTTCGACCTGTCCGAGGTCCTCTTCATCGCGACGGCGAACTTCCTGCAGAACATCCCCCCGCCGCTCCTCGACAGGCTCGAGATGGTGGAATTCTCGGGGTACACGGAAGCCGAGAAGCTCATCATCGCGAAAAGGTACCTCGTGCCGCGGCAGCTGGCGGAGAACGGCCTGACGCCCGAGCGGCTCGGCCTCGGTGACGACACGATCGCGGCCATCATCACGGGCTTCACGCGGGAGGCGGGGGTCCGGCAGCTCGAGCGCGAGCTGGGTCGTCTCGCACGCAAGGTCGCCCGGAAGATCGCCGCCGGGGAGATCGAGAGGGCTGAGGTCGGCCCCGCCGACGTGAAGGCTCTCCTCGGGCGGCCGAAGGTCCATCCCGAGAAGGCAGAGACCGAGGACCGTATCGGCATCGCGACCGGGATGTACTACACGCCGGCCGGCGGCGACATCATGTTCGTCGAGGCGACGCTGATGAACGGGAAAGGGGATGTCATCCTGACGGGCCAGCTCGGCGACGTCATGAAGGAATCGGCTCGCGCGGCCTGGAGCTACGCCCGCTCGCACGCGGGGTCGCTCGGCATCGTCGAAAGCGCCCGGGACCGCGACCTACATGTCCACGTTCCCGCGGGCGCCATCCCGAAGGACGGCCCTTCCGCCGGCATCGCCATGGCCACGGCCATCGTCTCGGCACTCTCCAAGCGCCCGGCTCGTCACGACATCGCTCTGACGGGGGAGATCACGATCTCGGGGCGCGTCCTCCCCGTCGGCGGGCTCAAGGAGAAGGTTCTCGGGGCGGTCCGCGCCGGCATCACGACGATCCTGATCCCGAAGGCCAATGCCGCGGACCTGGAAGATCTTCCGCCGGAGGTCCTGGCGGAGCTGACCGTTCACGCCGTCGCGACGCTGGAGGAGGCGCTCGCCCTGTCGCTCAGGGGCGCCGCCCTCCGCGACGGCCGCCTCCTCCTGTCGACGGCCGGGGCGGAGGCGCCGGCGGGTGACTTCAGTCACTGAGGGCGCTGCTGCTCCCGAAATCCTCCCCGGTTCTCTATCATCGGCGGGAATGGACCCGTACCGGTTCCCCCGGAAGAAAGGCCGCTTCCTCGTCGAGTACGTCGACGCGGAGGGACACCGCCGGATGTCCTTCACGCGCGACGTCTCCCTGAACGGATTCTTCGTCATCGCGGAGTCGAGCCCGAAGCCGGGCGACGCGACGGTCTGCCGCATGCACGGCCCCAGAGGAAAGCTGATCGAGCTTCCGGGCCACGTCGTCCGCGTCGGCCGCTCCGCGGCGTCGGGCGGCACGGCCGTCGCCACCGGCTTCGCCTTCCAGATCTCCGGCCTGAACGACGACTACATGACCCTGGTCGACTCGCTTCAGGGCTGACGCCCGCCCCGGCCCAGCTTTCGAAGCGTCGCCGCCGGGTCGTTCGTCAGGACCGCGTCGCAGCCAATGGCCCGGTAGTACCCGAGCAGACGGTCCGGCGTCCCGTCGAGAGGGGCCACGAAGAGCCCCCGGCGGTGTGCACGCCTCGGAAGGAGCGGGTTCAGGAGAAGGAGCGGCCAGGCGAAGCCGATCATCTCGGCCTCCCCTTCCGGCGGCAGCGACCCCGTGAGGGCGATGAATCCGGCGCGGAGGCCGGGGACCTCCCGCCGCACCGCCCTGCAACGGGCGAAATCGAACGAGAGGACGGCCGTGCGGCCGAGGACGCCGGAGCCGCTCAGAAGCTCTCCGAGGCGGCGCCCGGTCTCCGGCTCGAGGAAGATGTCGCTCTTCAGCTCCAGGGCGAGGCCGACGTCGGGCGGAAGAACTTCCAGCAGCTCCCGCAGGGCCGGAACGCGCTCCCCCCCGAATTCCGCGCGCCCGCAGGCGACCGGATGCCGCTCGAGCTCCTCCAGCGTCACGGCGGCCGCGGGCACGGAAACGCCCCCCGTCCTGTCGAGGGTCTCGTCGTGGAGGCAGATGAAGACGCCGTCCGCCGTCAGCCGAAGGTCCGTCTCGATCAGGTCGGCCCCGTCCGCGAGCGCGCGCCGGAACGCCGCCATCGTGTTCTCCGGGGCCTGCGCGCTGTTTCCCCGGTGAGCCATGACGAGCGGCCGCGGCCGTCCCCCGAGCGGTTCCGGGATCGGCGGGAGGGCGCGTCGCGCCGCCATGGACCGGCATCGTAATCCCCCGTGTCGGGCTATGCTTCGGCCGTGCGATGCCCGTATTGCGGAGCCACGGACGACCGCGTCGTCGACTCCCGGGAGAGCCGCGAGGGGGCCGTCATCCGGCGCCGGCGGGAGTGTGCGGCCTGCGGGCGGCGCTTCACGTCTTACGAGACGATCGAGGAGATCCCGGTCCTCGTCGTCAAGCGCGACGGCCGGCGCGAGCCGTTCGACCGGCAGAAGCTCCTTCGCGGCCTGATGAAGGCGTGCGAGAAGCGGCCGGTCGAGACGCGGCTGCTCGAGCAGATCTGTGACGAGATCGAGTCCCAGCTCCATTCCCGCGAGCCGCGGGAGATGCCGACCGAGGAGATCGGGCTCGCCGTCATGGAGCGGCTGAAGGACCTCGACCAGGTGGCCTACGTCCGGTTCGCGTCGGTCTACCGCCGCTTCGACGACCTCGGCGATTTCGTCGACGAGCTGAAGACCCTTCTCGGGCGCAGCCCGGCGCGACAGCGGAAGTGAGAGGAGGACCGGGATGAATCCCCGCCGCCCGCGATTCCCCATCTCGTTCCTCCTGGAGGGCGAAGCCGGGATTCCGGGGCACGAGGGGCATCCGCTCGCCCCTCCGGTGGACGTCGTCGAGGACGAATCGGGCTGGCGGCTCGTCTACGAGATCCCGGGCGCCGTCGGCGAGAAGACCATGGTCGAGGTGAAGGAGCGCGTGGTCGTCGTCCGTGGGGAGCGCCGCGCGACCGACGGGAAGGGTGGCGTCTTCCTCCGCCTGGAGCGGGTGACCGGGCCGTTCGAGAGCACGCTTCAGCTCCCCGAGGAGGCCGACCCGGAGAGGGCGCGCGCCGTCTATCAGGACGGGTTGCTCGTTCTCCACGTCCCGAAGAGAGCCTCCGCGCGGGGCCGCCAGATCCCGATCCGCCGCGGCCCGCCGGAGACCCCATGAGCGCCATGGAGCCGGCGGCCTCTTCGGGTGGCGAGCCGCTCTCCATCCCGGACGTCCTCCCCGTCCTTCCGCTGAAGGACGTCGTCCTCTTTCCTTACGTCATCGTCCCGCTCTCCATCTCGCGGGAGAAGTCGATCGCGGCCGTCGACGCGGCCCTGTCGGAGCAGCGGATCCTCCTTCTCGTCGCCCAGAAGGATGCCGCCGTCGAGGAGCCGGGACCCGCCGACCTCTTCCCGGTGGGGACGGCCGCCGCCGTCATGCGGATGCTGAAGCTCCCGGACGGCCGGATCCGCCTTCTCGTGCAGGGGCTCTCGCGGATGAAGGTCGAGTCGTTCGTGGCCGAGGCCCCTTCCCTCCGGGCGAAGGCCTCGAGAATCCCCGAGCCCGACGCGGCCGCGGGTCCGAGCGAGGAGACCGAGGCCCTCGTCCGCGCCGTCAAGGAGGCGCTCGAGAAGACCGTCTCCCTCGGCAAGCAGATCTCCCCCGAGGTCATGGTCGTGGCGGCCGGTCTCGACGAGCCCGCCCGTCTGGCCGACCTCGCGGCCTCGAACCTCGATCTCAAGGTGGAAGAGGCGCAGAAGGTCCTCGAGACCTCGCCGGCGGCCGACCGCCTCAGGACCGTTCTCGAGGTCCTCCGCCGGGAGGTCCGCGTCCTGACCGTCCAGCAGGAGATCACCGGCGCCGCCAAGGGCGAGATCGACAAGACCCAGCGAGAGTACTTCCTCCGGCAGCAGCTGAAAGCGATCCACCAGGAGCTTGGGGAGAGCGACGACCTCGCCGACGAGATCGCGGGCTACCGGAAGGCCATCGCGGACAAAGGGATCCCCGAGGAGGCGGCGCAGGAGATCGAAAAGCAGATCAAACGCCTCGAGCGCGGGAGCCCCGAGTCGGCCGAGAACGCCATGATCCGGACCTGGCTCGACGCGATCACCACCCTTCCGTGGTCCGTCGTCTCGACCGACAGCCTCGACCTGGACCGGGCTCGCAGGATCCTCGACGAGGACCACTACGACCTCGAGAAGGTGAAGGAGCGGATCCTCGAGTTCCTGGCCGTGCGAAAGCTGGCGCCCGGTTCGAAGGGGCCGATCCTCTGCTTCGTCGGTCCGCCGGGCGTCGGGAAGACCTCGCTGGGACGCTCCATCGCCCGCGCCCTCGACCGGAAGTTCGCGCGGCTCTCGCTCGGCGGCGTCCGGGACGAGGCGGAGATCCGGGGACACCGGCGGACGTACGTCGGCGCGCTCCCCGGACGGATCATCCAGGGGATCTCGCAGGCGGGGACGTCGAATCCCGTCTTCATGCTCGACGAGGTCGACAAGATCGGCGCCGATTTCCGGGGCGACCCGTCGTCGGCCCTGCTGGAGGTGCTCGATCCCGAGCAGAACAGGTCTTTCCGCGACCACTACCTCGGCGTGAACTACGACCTGTCGCGGACCCTCTTCATCACCACGGCCAACGTTCTCGACACCATCCAGCCCGCCTTCCTCGACCGGATGGAGGTCATCCGCCTGTCGGGCTACACGATGGAGGAGAAGCTCCACATCGCGCGCCGGCACCTGATCCCGAAGCAGCGGGTCGAGAACGGCCTCGCCGCCGAAGCCGTCGACTTCACCGACGCCGCCCTCCGGACGATCGTGCAGGAGTACACGCGGGAGGCGGGTCTCCGGGGCCTCGAGCGGGAGATCGCCGGCTGCTGCCGGAAGGTGGCGGTGAAGTTCGCGTCCGGTGCGGGGACGAAGGTGGCCGTCACGCCGGCGCGCGTCCGGGCCTACCTCGGTCTCCCGAGGTTTCGCCGCGACGAGGCCCTCCGGTCGGACCAGGTCGGCGCGGCGACCGGCCTCGCGTGGACGGCCGTCGGCGGCGACGTCCTGATCGTCGAGGCCCGGGCGGTCCGGGGGAAGGGACAGCTCCAGATGACGGGACAGCTCGGCGACGTCATGAAGGAATCGGCCCAGGCCGCCCTCACGTTCGCCCGCTCGCGCGCTGAGCGGCTCGGCCTTCCGGCGAACTACTTCGAGACGCACGACGTCCACGTCCACGTCCCCGAGGGGTCGATCCCGAAGGACGGCCCGTCCGCAGGGGTCACGATGGCGACGGCGATGATCTCGGCGTTCTCCGGCCGCCCGGTCCGGAAGGATGTCGCGATGACGGGCGAGATCACGCTCCGCGGCGAGGTCCTCCCGATCGGCGGCGTCAAAGAGAAGGTCCTCGCGGCGCGGCGCGCCGGCCTTCGGACCATCCTGATGCCGGCGGAGAATCAGCGGGACCTCACGGAGATTCCGGCGGAGATGCGACGGGATCTGTCCTTCGTCTTCGCCGAGACGGTGGACGACGTCCTCGACGCCGCGCTCAAAGCGCCGCGGCGCGGAGCCGGACACAGGGGCGTGAGGCCCCCTGTCCCTGTCCGACCGGCCGGCCGGAAGAGAACGGCCGCATGAGACGGCTCCCCCCCGAGGACGTCATCGTCGGGAGGCTCCAGGCGCTCTTCGCTACGCGGCGGCGCGACGTCCTCGTCGGCATCGGCGACGACGCGGCGGTCCTGGCGGCCGGCCGACGCATCGTGGCGTCGACTGACGTCCTCGTCGAGGGGCAGGACTTCCGGAAGGACGCCGATCCGCGGAGGCTGGGGCGGAAGGCGATGAACGTCAATCTCTCCGACCTCGCCGCGATGGGCGCCTCGCCGCTCTGGGCGCTCCTCGCGCTCGGCCTCCCCCGCCGGACCGACCCCGCGTGGCTCGATGCGTTCGCCGAAGGGGTCCGCGAGGCGGCGCAGGAGCACGGTGTGGCGGTCGTCGGGGGGGACCTGACGGCCTCGCCCCACCTCTTTGCCGCGGTCACGGCGCTCGGCCGGGCCCCCGAGAAGCGTCCGCTCCGCCGCGACGGCGCCCGCGCAGGCGACGCGCTCTACGTCTCGGGAACCCTCGGGAGCGCCGCCGCCGGCTTCCTGCTCCTCGAGGCCGGCTACCGCCTGAGCGCCGACAAGACGATCAGGGCCCCCGGGCGGAAGAGACTCGTCCTTTCGCGCTCCAAGGAGATCGCCCGGCTCATCCGGCATCAGATCGATCCGAGGCCAATGGTCGAGCTGGGCCGCGTCCTGGCGAAGGAAAGGGCCGTTTCCTCCGTGATCGATCTCTCCGACGGCCTCTCCCGCGACCTGCACCGCCTCTGCCGCGCTTCGGGCGTGTCCGCCACCCTCGAGGTCTCCCGGCTCCCGGTCGACTCCGGGCTCACGGAGCTGCGGACCCTCGTCCTCCTCGATCCGCTCCGCCTCGCGCTCTTCGGGGGAGAGGACTACGGCCTTCTCTTCACGGTTCCACGGCGGAAGAAGGCGCTGGCCGACCGGCTCTCGGCCCGGTTCCCGATCCGCCCGATCGGTGTCGTGGACGACCGGCACGACCCGGGAACGGTGTGGCTCAGGACGCCCGCAGGCGAGAGGCGGCTCCCCGACGCCGGGTGGGATCACTTTGGGCGCTAAGAAGAGCTTCAGCGCACGATTTCTGGAGATGCTGGGGCGAAGCGATCCGCCCGAGGTCGTCGCCGCCTCCTTCGCCGTCGGCGTCATCATCTCGTTCACGCCGTTCATCGGCTTCCACTGGGCGATCGCCCTGGCCCTCGCCTTCGTCCTGAAGCTGAACAAGGTGGACGTTCTTCTCGGGACGCTCGTCGTGAACCCGCTCACGATCGGGCCCCTCACGGCGATCGCTCTTCCGGTCGGACGGCTCTTCTTCCGCGCGGAGCGGCAGGCCCTTTCCCACCTCCCGTGGAGGGAGTTTCTCAGCGTCTCGTTCTGGTCGCAGGCGGCCCCGCGGATGCGGCTGATCGGCCTCCAGTGGGCCGCCGGGATGTTCATCCTCTCCCTCATCGCCAGCTCGCTGACCTACGTCGTCCTCGTCAACGTCCTCCGCGCGCGGCGCGCCCGCGAGGCGGCGGCTGCGGCCCTCCCGCCGGGAGCTATCCCGGAGCACGGCGGGCTCGGCGAGGACGAAGACGTCCCCCCCTCGCCGAGCTGACGGCGTCTTAGAAACGCTCTTGCTGCTCCGCGAGGAACTGGCGGGCGTCGGCGCAAGCGGGGTCCGAAACGAGGGCGCGGCGGGCCTCCTTCCAGGCCTCGGTCCGGTCGCCGGGCTTGCCGCGCCGCACGAGGAGCCGGGCCAGCGCGAGGTGGGCGGAGGTGGCCCCGCCGCCGAGAGGGATCGCCCGCCGCCACTCCGCGACGGCCTCATCGAGCTTTCCGTTCGCCTCGAGAAAGGCCGCGCGGTGCCAGGCGATGGCGTACGAACCGGGAACGGCCCGGGCCGCCTCGTCGAAGGCGACGCGCGCTTCGTCAGGGCGCCCAGCCGCCTCGAGTGTCTTGGCGAGTCCCCAGCATCCGTTCTCGTAAGTGGGTGAGATCTCGACGGAGCGCCGGTAGTCCGCGATCGCTTCGTCCCACCGCTCTTCCGTCCAGGCGATCTTCCCGAGCGACGCCCACGCGTCGTAGTAGTTCGGGAAAAGGGTCACGGCCGTCTCGAGCTCGCTCTTCTGGAGGGCCGTGTCGCCCCGGCGTCCCGCGTCGTAAGCCAGGTTGTAATGCGCCTTGGCCGAGCGAGGGAACTTCTCGACCATGTCCGTGAAGAGAGCCCGGTCGTCCCGCCAGACCAGGTTTCGCGCCGCGGCAACAGCCCCCCAGGCGAGAAGCGTCGCCGCGAGGAGAGCCGGCCGCCACGGCCACCTCGACGGGCGGGGCACCTCGAGGCGCGGCGGCGAGAGGAAGCCCGTCAGCGCGGCGAGGACGCCCGCGGCTGGGAGATACATCAGCCGCTCGGCGTAGATCGTCCCGATGACGAAGGGGACGTTCGACGCGGGGAAGAGGCTGCCGAGGAAGAGAAGGGTGCCGAAGAGGGCGAGGGGGCGGCCCGCCCGGACACGCCAGGCGGCCGCCAGGACGAGCGCCAGCAGCAGCGCCCCGCCCCAGGCCCGGGGCTGGACGAGGCTCGAGGCGAGCGTCAGGGCCAGCCCAGAATGGTCCGCCGAGAACCCGAGCGGAACGAGCGTCTTCGTCACGTAGCGGACGGCGAGCGTCAACGCGTTGCCGATCCGGAGCGGCGCGGGAAGGGCCACGAGGGGGTTCTCCAGCTCCCAGATTCCCGCCTCCCGGGAGATCAGAAAGCCCTTCAGGACGATCCAGCGGACGGCGAAGAGGACGGCCAGCGGCCCGAGGTAGCCGAGGAGGGCCGCCCGGACGCGCGGCTCGGTCTCCCGCCAGGTCGCGCGGAGCCCGCGCCACCGGCCGCCCCGGAAGAGCTCGCCGAGGACGAGGAGGCCCGGGAAGACGACGGCGCTCTCCTTGACGAAGACGGCGATCAGGAAGAGGAGAAGCGTGGCGGTGTAAGGGACGGCCTTCAGGCGCCCGCTCTCCGTGGCGCGGATCCAGAGGCATGCCGCCAGGAGGACGAGGAGGGCCGAAAGCGCCTCGGCCCGCCCGACGAGGCTCGTCACGGCCTCGACGTGGATCGGAACGACGGCGAAGAGCGCGGATACGGCCAGCGACGGCCCTCGCGGGAATCCGAGGGCCAGGAGCCACGCGGCGAGCGCGACGGTCGCCGCCGCATGGAGCGCGATGTTGACGGCCCGGAAGTACATGGGCCGGTTGCCGTGGATCCAGCGCTCGACGGCGTACGTCAGGAGGACGACGGGGCGGTAGTTCTGCGCGCTCGTCAAGGGCCCGCCGAAGTACTGTGTCGTGAAGATCTCGCGGACGCGGGACGGCTCGGCGATCCGCTCGTCGTCGCGGATGATCAGCTTGTCGTCGTACGTGAAATCGGCCGGGAGGCCGTTCAGGAACGGCAGGACCGCGACGAGCGCCAGGAGCAGCGCCTCAAGGCGCGACGGGCCCCGCAAGGCCTTCGATCCTTCGCTCACGCGGT
>JBLMYG010000163.1:0-7227 GCA_050258155.1 Acidithiobacillales bacterium | reverse complement strand
ATCTCCCGATCCTCTACTTTGCGATCGTGGCCGGAGGCCTGCCCGTCGTGATCCTCGTCCTGATGGCCCTCTTCCGCCCCTCCCGTCCCGGTGCCACGAAGCTCTCCCCGTACGAGTGCGGTGTCGCGGCGCCGACCGAGGCCTTCGACCACCGTTTCTCCGTCCGCTACTACCTGATCGCGGTCCTCTTCGTGGTCTTCGACGTGGAGACGGTCTTCCTCTTCCCCTGGGCGGTCATGTACGACAAGCTCCTTCTCTTCGGCCTCGTCGAGATGCTCGTCTTCATCTACATCCTGGTCGTCGGGTACGTCTACGTCTGGAAGAGAGGGGCTCTTTCGTGGGCCTGATCGAGAACTCCCTTCCCGAGAACGTCATCACGACGACCGTCGACGCCCTCATCAGCTGGGGGCGAAAGAACTCCCTCTGGCCGATGCAGTTCGGCCTCGCCTGCTGCGCGATCGAGATGATGGCCGTCGTCGACAGCCGGCACGACATGTCGCGCTTCGGCGCCGAGGTCTTCCGCGGGTCGCCGCGGCAGTGCGACCTGATGATCGTGGCCGGCACGGTGACCGAGAAGATGGCGCCGATCATCAAGCGCCTCTACGACCAGATGGCCGACCCGAAGTGGGTCATCGCCATGGGGTCCTGCGCCATGTGCGGCGGGCCCTACCGGAGCTACGCCGTGACCCAGGGCGTGGACCGGATCGTGCCGGTCGACGTCTACGTTCCCGGCTGCCCGCCGCGCCCGGAGGCGCTTCTCTACGGCCTGATGGAGCTGCAGAAGAAGATCCAGAAAATGAACGTCCTCCGGAAAGAGGACTCGGCGGGCAAGTGACCGACGAGACGAGACCCCCGGTCCCGCCAGCCCCTGCCGGAGAGGCCGCGCCTCCGGAGGAAAAGCCGGCCGCCGAGGCGGCGAAGGCGCCGGCGGAGGCTGCGAAGCCTGCGGCAGACGCTTCGAAGCCGCCCGCTGCGCCCGCGCCCGCAAAGCCGGCGGCCCCCGCGAAGCCCGCCGCTCCCGCCGCGCCGCCGAAGCCGAAGGGCCCCGTGGCGACGGACGCCTCGTCCCATCCGGTCGTGCAGCGCCTCGCGGCCGCCCTCCCCGGCGCCGTGCTCGCGGCAAAGGAGCTCGTCGGACAGGTCACCGTCGAGGTCCCCGTGGAAAGGGTCGTCGACGTGCTCCGGTACCTGAAGGAGTCGGAAGCCTTCACGTACCTCGTCGACCTGACCGCCGTCGACTGGAAGGCGCGCGGGCCGCGTTTCGACGTCGTCTACTGGCTCCATTCCTTCGCCAAGGACAACGCCCGGATCCGCCTCAGGACGGGCGTGGCCGAGGGGGCAGAGTGCCCGACCGCGACGGGCGTCTTCCTGACGGCCAACTGGATGGAGCGCGAGGTCTGGGATCTCTTCGGGATCCCGTTCGCGGGACATCCCGACCTGCGGCGCATCCTGACGTGGGACGGCTTCCACGGGCACCCGCTCCGGAAGGACTTCCCGGTGGTGGGGATCGACACCGGCGCCGCGATCTATCCCGACCGGTATCCCGAGGGGGGCGGACCCTCGGCCAAGGATCCCCTCAAGAAGGTGGTGTCGTGAGCGAGGAACGGCCCGGAACCGCCGGCAGCGCCCCCGAGGCGGGCCCGACCATGCTCGGGCTCCGCGAGATGGAGCTGAACTTCGGGCCGCAGCACCCCTCCACGCACGGCGTCCTCCGCCTCGTCCTCAAGGTCGACGGCGAGCGGATCGTCTCCGCCCGCCCCGACATCGGCTACCTGCACCGCGGGACGGAGAAGCTCTTCGAGACCGAGACCTACCCGATGGTCATCCCGCACACGGACCGGATGGACTACGTGGCGGCCGCGACGAACAACCACGCCTACTGCCTCGCGGTCGAGAAGCTCCTCGAGCTCGAGGTGCCGAAGCGGGCCCAGTACATCCGCGTCCTCCTCGACGAGCTGCAGCGGATCTCGTCCCACCTCCTCTGGCTCGCGACGGCGGCCATCGACCTCGGCGCGATCACCCCCTTCTTCTACACCTTCCGGGAACGGGAGGTGATCCTCGACCTCTTCGAGGACTACTGCGGTGCCCGGCTCACCCTGAACTGCATGAGGATCGGAGGCCTCCTCGAGGACCTGCCGCCCGGCTGGGTGGAAAGGGTGCGCGCCTTCGCCGAGACGTTCGACAAGAACGTGGACGAGTACGAGGACCTCCTGACCGAGAACCGGATCTGGAAGCGGCGGACCGTCGGGATCGGAATCCTGACGGCCGAGCAGTGCATCGAATGGGGCGTCACCGGCCCTCCGCTCCGCGGGGCGGGCTTCAAGTGGGACATCCGCCGGGCCATCCCGTACGAGTGCTATCCGGAGCTCGACTTCGAGATCCCGACCTACCCGAACGCCGACACGTACGACCGCTACCTCGTCCGCGTCGCCGAGCTCCGGCAGAGCCGGCGGATCGTCACCCAGTGCTGCGACTGGCTCCTCGCCCACCCCGAGGGGGAGATCCGGGGAAAGGTCCCGCGCGTCATCAAGCCGGTCGCCGGTGACGTCTACGCGGCCGTCGAGGCGCCGAAGGGGGAGCTCGGCTTCTACCTCGTCTCCAGCGGCGGGAACAAGCCGTACAGGCTGCGCGTGCGGCCTCCCTCCTTCATCAACCTGCAGGCGCTCCCGGAGATGGCGAAGGGGCATCTCGTGGCCGACCTCGTCGCCATCATCGGGACCATCGACATCGTCCTCGGCGAGGTGGACCGCTGATGAACCAGGCCCTCCTCTACAACGTCGTCATCCCGGCCGTGAAGGCCGTCGTCGTCGTCCTTCTCGTGGCGACGGTGGCGGGGATCCTGACGCTCGTGGAGCGGCGGGTCCTGGCCCGCCTCCAGGTCCGGCAGGGCCCGAACCGCGTCGGGTGGAACGGTGTCCTTCAGTGGGTCGCCGACGTCGTCAAGCTGATCTTCAAGGAGGACGTCGTTCCGGCGCGGGCCGAGCGGGCGATCCATTTCCTCGCGCCGCTTCTCGTCATGATCCCGGCGCTGACCGTCTTCGCCGTCATCCCGTGGGGGCCCGAGACGACCTGGAACGTGCCGG
The DNA here is from genome assembly GCA_050258155.1 of Acidithiobacillales bacterium. Lineage (GTDB taxonomy): Bacteria > Acidobacteriota > Thermoanaerobaculia > UBA5066 > UBA5066 > DAOMFB01. Next base: position 4,144 of record JBLMYG010000163.1, on the reverse strand, counting down.
GCCTCGGCGTCATTCGGACCGGCCTCTACGGCACGGACGTCAACGTCGGCCTGCTTCTTCTCGTCGCCATCACGTCGATCGGCGTCTACGGGATCATCCTCGGCGGCTGGGCGTCCAACTCGAAGTACGCCCTGATGGGAGGCCTCCGGTCGGCCGCGCAGCTCATCAGCTACGAGGTCCCGATGGGCTTCGCCCTCGTGGCGGCCATCCTGATGTCGCGCTCGCTCTCGCTCGTCACCATCGTCGAGGCGCAGAAGGAGGCCCACCTCTGGTTCTTCTTCCCGGGCGTCGTCGCCTTCTTCCTCTATTTCGTCTCCGGGGTCGCCGAGACGAACCGGATCCCGTTCGACCTGCCCGAGGCCGAGAGCGAGCTGGTGGCCGGCTTCCACACCGAGTACTCGGGCTTCCGGTGGGCGGTCTTCTTCCTCTCCGAGTACGCCAACATGATCACGATCTCGGCGGTCGCGACGACGCTCTTCTTCGGCGGCTGGCTGCGCCCCTTCCCGAACGTGGCCTGGCTCTCCGTCCTCGACCTGATCCCGCCGCTCGTCTGGTTCGTCCTGAAGATCGCGGCGTTCCTCTTCGTTTACATCTGGTTCCGCGGCACCTTCCCCCGCTACCGGTTCGACCAGCTCATGGCGCTTGGCTGGAAGGTCCTCATCCCGCTCTCCATCGGCAACGTCCTCCTCGTGGCCCTCGCGGCGCTCTGGGGCATGGCGGGGCTCAGAGTCCTCTCCGCTGTCCTGTGGGTCGCCATCGTGGCGGGCTTCCTCGTCGTCCGGAAGGCCGAGCCGAAGCGGAAGACCGTGCTCGTGGCCGGGGCGTGACGATGAGCTTCCTCGACCGGATCCTCCTCTTCGACCTCTTCACGGGGCTCAAGATCTCGGGACGCCACTGGTGGCGGAAGAAGGACACCGTTCCCTACCCGGAGAAACGCCGGGAGCCGAGCGACCGCTTCCGCGGGATGTTCAAGCTCGACGAGGAGCGCTGCATCAAGTGCACGCTCTGCGCCATCGAGTGCCCGATCAACATCATCTTCATCGACTGGCACAACGAGAAGAACCCCGAGGGGAAGGCGGAGAAGGTCCTCGACAGGTTCGACGTCGACCTGAAGCGCTGCATGTTCTGCGGACTCTGCGAGGACGCCTGCCCGACGAACCCGAAATCGATCTGGCTGAAGACGAAGTCGTACGAGCTGGGGGCCTACGAGAGGGACGACGCCCTCTACCTCGACATCGTCAAGCTGACGACCTGGGACGCCGAGAAGGGCCTCACGCTCCCGCCGGCGCCGGGGGAGCCAGAGACGCCCGCGGAGGAGAAGAAGTGACCGCCGCTCTCTGGATGTTCTGGATCCTCGGGGCCGTCGTCATCGTCGGCGCCATCGGCGTCGTCGTGATGCGGCAGCCGGTCCACTCCGCCCTCTTCCTGCTCCTCTCGTTCGTCGCGATGGCGGGGCTCTTCGTCCTGACGCGGGCGGAGTTTCTCGCCGCCGTCCAGATCCTCGTCTACGCCGGCGGCATCATGGTCCTCTTCCTCTTCACGATCATGCTCGTGAACATCCGGCGGCAGGAGAGAGAGCCCTACATCCACCGGCAGGCGGCCGTGGCGCTCCTCTTCGGAGCGGTCTTCTACGGCCTCGTCGGGGGGCTCCTGGTCGGCGAGACGCGCACTCTCGCGGCGCTCGGCGAGGCGGGTCCCGCACAGCCGGCGAATCTCGCGGCCGTCGTCATCGGAGGGACCCGCGTGGCGGGGAACAGCGAGGCGGTCGGCTGGGCGCTCTACCGCGACTATTTCCTCCCCTTCGAGATCGCGTCGGTCTTCCTCCTCGTCGCGATGATCGGCGCCGTCGTCCTCGGCAAGCGGACGATGGAGAAGGTGGACTGAATGGTCCCGCTGACCCATTACCTCGCCCTCTCGTTCCTCCTCTTCATCCTCGGCGTCGTCGGCGTCCTCGTCCGGAGGAACCTCCTCACCGTCCTGATGTCGATCGAGCTGATGCTCAACGCGGTGAACCTGAACCTCGTCGCGTTCTCCCGCCAGCTCGGCGACCTGACCGGACAGATCTTCACCGTCTTCATCATCGCGGTGGCCGCCGGGGAGGCGGCCATCGGTCTCGCGATCATCATCTCGCTCTACCGGCTGAAGGGCTCGGTCAACCTCGACGACGCGTCCGAGATGAAGGGATGAAGAGGTGAAGGGCTGATGCGCGCCACCTCGCTTCTCCCCTGGATCCCGGTCTTCCCGCTGGCCGGCTTCCTGATCAACGGTCTGCTCTATCTCGCTGCGCACGCCAAGCTGGGCGGCAGGGACGCGCCGAAGGGGCCGCATGGCGGGCACGGCGGGGGCGACGCTCACGGCGCCGCGGCGCAGACGGCCCACAACGCCGCCCAGGCGGGTGACGTCCACGGCGGGCACGGCGGCCACGGCGGGCACGGCGGCCACGAGAAGATCCCCTTCGCCGCGCTCCACTCCCTGGTCGGGCCCGTGACGTGCGGCCTCTCGCTCCTCTTCGCCCTTCTCGCGATCGGCTCCTGGTGGTCCGAGACGCACGGGGAGGAGGGTCTCGTCACGACGCTCTGGACGTGGGTGCCGATGGGGGTCAACCCGACCTGGTTCAGCGCGAAAGCCCTCTCGATCGACGTGGCGCTCCGCCTCGACGCCCTGTCGGCGCTGATGCTCTTCTTCGTCACGTTCGTCGGGACCCTCATCCACGTCTACTCCGTCGGCTACATGGGGCACGACCCGGGCTACGGTCGCTACTTCTCCTACCTGAACCTCTTCATGTTCGCGATGCTGACGCTCGTCCTCGGCGCGAACCTCCCGATCCTCTTCGTCGGCTGGGAGGGCGTCGGCCTCTGCTCGTACCTTCTGATCGGCTACTTCTGGGAGAAGGACTTCGCGGCGGACGCCGGGAAGAAGGCCTTCGTCGTGAACCGGATCGGCGATTTCGGCTTCATGCTCGGCATCTTCGGCTGCATGGCTCTCTTCGGAACGACCGACTTCGGCGCCATGTTCGAGGCCGCCGCGAAGAACCCGGGTGTTTATGCCGCGGGCGGCGTGATGACGGCCGTGGCGGTCGCCCTCTTCATCGGCGCCTGCGGCAAGAGCGCGCAGATTCCGCTCTATGTCTGGCTGCCGGACGCCATGGCGGGCCCGACGCCCGTCTCCGCGCTCATCCACGCCGCGACGATGGTGACGGCCGGCGTCTACATGGTGGCTCGCTGCAGCGTCTTCTACCGGATCTCGCACGAGTGGGCCGTTCGGACGCTGGGCGAAGGGGCGACCTTCTGGGGGCTCCTGACCCACGACGCGGCCTTCGTCGTGGCGGTCGTCGGCTGTGCCACGGCCTTCCTCGCGGCGACGATGGGCCTCGCTCAGACCGACATCAAGAAGGTCCTCGCCTACTCCACGGTGTCCCAGCTCGGCTACATGTTCCTCGGCTGCGGCGTTCTCGCCTTCGGGAGCGGCATCTTCCACGTCTTCACGCACGCCTGGTTCAAGGCCTGTCTCTTCCTCGGCTCCGGCTCCGTCATCCACGCCCTCGGTGGAGAGCAGGAGATGACGAAGATGGGCGGGCTCCGCAAGCTCGTTCCCCACACCTTCGTGACGATGTTCGTGGCGACCCTTGCCATCGCCGGCGTGCCGGGCCTCGCCGGCTTCTTCTCCAAGGACGCCATCCTCGCCGAGACTTTCCTCTCCGGGCATCCCGTCCTCTGGGCCGTCGCGGTGCTGACGGCGGGGATGACGGCCTTCTACATGTTCCGGCTGATGCGGATGACTTTCTGGGGGACGTTCCGTGGAACCCAGGAGCAGCTCCGGGAGGTTCACGAGTCGCCCCCCTCCATGACGATCCCGCTCTGGATCCTCGCCCTCGGCTCCCTCGTCGTCGGCTGGTTCGGCATCCCGGCGTTCATCACCGGCGGCCCGAACGCCATCGAGAAGCTCCTCGAGCCGGCCTTCCCGCGCCTTCCGGCCGACTGGACGCCGGTGGCGCACGAGGCGTCGCACGCGCTGGAGTGGAGTCTGATGGCGGGCTCGGTCGTCATTGCGCTCCTCGGCATCGCGCTCGCCGTCCGCTTCTACCGCGGGCCCTATCCCTTCGCGCTGCCGGAGGCCGTGGCCACGGCCTTCCCGCGCCTCTACC
>JBLMYG010000162.1:0-7651 GCA_050258155.1 Acidithiobacillales bacterium | reverse complement strand
TCGGCCAGCGTCTCGAGGTGAAGGGGCTTTTCGGACAGAGGCGCGCCGAAGGCGACCCGCTTCGCGGCGTAGTCGCGTGCGAGATCCAGCGCCCTTCTCATCCCGGAGACCGCGGCGACGGCGTTCCAGGTCCGCGTCGTGTTCAGCATCGTGGTGATGTTCTTGACGCCGTCCGAGAGCCCCTTTACAGGGAACGCCCTGGTCGCGACGAGGTCGAGCTCGGCGGTCGGCAGCATCCGCGTGCCGAGCTTGTCCTTGAGGCGGTGGATGACGAGGCCGTTCGCGAGGCCGGCCTCGTCGCGGGTCTCGAGGTAGAAGAGGGCGAGGCCCTTGCCCCCCGGCGGGTTTCCGTCGGGACGGGCCAGCGTCAGGGCCATCTCCGAGGTCGTTGCAGAGGTGAAGAACTTCGTGCCATGGAGCCGCCAGGCGTCGCCGTCGGGGCGTGCCACGGTTTCGCTCCTCGCCACGTCGGAGCCTCCGATCCTCTCGGTCATCCACTGGCCCGAGGTCCAGGCGCGCGCCGCGTCGCGGGCGGTCAGGCGAGGCAGCGCCCGGGCGGCCAGAGCGGCGTTGCCGGACAGAAGCAGGGTCTTCGCCGCGCCGTCAGTCATGGCGAGCGGACACGACGTCACGCCCGACGAAGGCTCGAAGAGGTAGACGAGGGCGAACTGGTGAACGCGCGAGAAGGGACCGTGCTTCCGCTCGTACGGAAGGGCGACGAGGCCCGTCTCCGCCGAGATCCGGAGCGTCTCCTTCCAGAGCCGCGTCAGCTCGATCCGGTCGATACGGCGGCCCCATGGGTCCCACGAGGTCAGGACGGGGACGGAAGCCTCGTCCTGCCGGAGAAGCTCGTGGAGCGGCCCGGCCGCGAGCGCCGCCATGTCGCGGAGAGAGGGCCCGATCTCCCGGAGAACCTCGGCGGGAAGGTGGTTCGCCAGGTAAGCGCGGAGGACGACGTCTCCCTCGAGGAGGTCGCCGAGGGCGGGAGGATCCTGGAAGAATGCCATGGGACCGACATCATCCCACTTGCCTGAGCGCGTCGGTGATTCTGGTGAACGCCGCGCGGCCGGCCGGGAAGACGCCGCCGAAGAAGCCCATCGCCAGCGAGAAGATCATCCCCGTCACCATCAGGCCGGGGGTCAGGCGGAAGGCGAAGACGACCTCGGAGAAGGTGGCGAAGTTGGTCGTCCCCGTGACGCCCGAGAGGGCCAGCTTAACGGCCAGCCACCCGAGGACGCAGCCGAGAAGCCCGCCGAGGAGCGCGAGGACGATCGACTCGAGGACGAACGAGGTCATGATGGAGATCCGGCCGAACCCGAGAGCGCGGAGGGTGGCGATCTCGCGTGTCCTCGCCGACACGGCCGCGTACATCGTGTTCATCGCCCCGAAGCAGGCGCCGATCGCCATGACGACGCCGACGAAGACGCCGAGGAACTTGATCGGCGCCGCCGTGGAGGTCTGCTCGTCGTAGTACTTCCGCTCGACCTTTCCCTCGAGGGCGAGGCGCGGGTCCCCGGCCAGCCCGGCCAGGAACTGGTCGCGCCCGGCGCGGTCGGTCGTCCGGGCGAGGACGGAGGAGTAGCCGTTTCTCTTGAAGTCCGAAGCCATCCCCTCCACGTCGGTCCAGATCTCGCTGTCCGGGGCGGTGCCGCCGGCGTCGAAGAGGCCGACGACCGTCCAGCGGTAGGCGCCGAACTTGATCGTCTGGCCGACGTCGCAGCTCGCGAACCTGCTGGCGACGCTCTTCGAGACGATGACCTCGGACTTGCCCGGCGTGAACATCCGACCCTGGACGAGGTTGAAGGTCGGGCGGAGCTTCACGGCCTTCTCGCCGACGCCGCGGATCGTCACGTTCGAGGAGCCCCCGCCCCGCTTGTCGAGGTTCAGGACGACGACGAGCTCCGGCGAGGCGAGCGGCTTGCCGTCGACGTCCTTCGCGATCCCCGCGAGCGTCTCGACGAGTGGCACCTGGTCGCGCCCGATCCCCGACTGGAGCTCCGACTGCGAGTTCTGCCGGAGGACGAGGATGTTCCGGTCCGACCCCGACGCGGTGAAGACGCGCGTCAGCCCCTCGCCGAGCGCCATCACGGAGAGGAAGACCGCCACGACGAGGCCGATCCCGAGGACCGTCAGGGACGTCGTGATCTTCCGGACGAAGAGGTTGCGCCAGTTGTACTTCAGCGGGATCGAGAGCATGGGTCCTCCGTCAGGCCACCTGTCTCAGGCCGTCCACGATCGACCGCCGGGCCGCCTGCGCCGCCGGGACGAGGGCCGCGAGGAGGCCGATCAGGAGCGTGACGGCGAAGGCGACGCCGAGAAGAAGCGGATCGGGGAGGTGGCCCATCCCGGCGGCGAAGCCTCCCATCGGCGAATACTGAACGGCTTTTCGGAAGCCGGGGTAGAGAAGCGTGAAGAGACCGAGGCCGAGGATGCCGCCCAGAAGGCCGAGGAGGAGCCCCTCGCCGAGGATCATCCCCAGAATCGTCGTCTTCCGGTAGCCGAGCGCCCGGAGGACGGCGATCTCCGTCACCCGCTCGCGCGCCGCCATCCCCATCGTGTTGGCGGCGATCAGAAGGATGACGCAGCCGATGATGAAGGCGACGGAGGTCAGGAGAAGCTTGACGTTCCCGAGCATCGAGACCCAGCCGTTCTGGAACTCCTTCTCCGTCTCGGTCCGCGTCGGGCGGTCGGTGTTCTCGAAGAGGGCGTCGATCTGGGCCGGCAGCCGCTCGGCCGCCTCGGGGCTCGTCGCCTTGATCCAGTACCAGCCGACGTAGCCCTTCACGCGCGGGAGGGCCTCCTCGATGTACTTGTGGTGGAAATAGACGCCGGTCTCGTCGGGGCCCTTGAAGACCCCCCGGATCGTCAGCTCGAGGCTGACCGGGTAGATGTCGCCCTTGAGGGGGATTTTCTGACCGAGCCTCCAGCCGTACTTCTTCATCAGGAGGTCGCCGACGAGGACGCCGGTCCGGTCCCGGATCCACTCCTCGGCCGACCCGGCAGTGATCTTCACCTCGTCGAAGACGCGGAGGAGCGCCTCGGGGTCGGACGTCGAGAACCGGGCGAACTGGTTCCTCGCCGACTGGTCGATGTACGAGCCGCCGAACCAGTTCATCCTGACGACCTCGGCGACGCCGGGAAGCTGCCGGATCTTCGGCCCCTGCGCCTCGAGCAGCCAGTTCGTGATCGAGACCTTGTGCCTGACGATGAGCCGGTACATCCCCCGGCCGCCGGAGGGGTCGGTCTGGAGCGCACGGAGCATCGTGCCGAGGACGCAGATGACGAAGAGAGGCAGGAGGATCGAGCCGACCGTCAGGGCGGAGCGGGTCCGCTTTCGGAAGAGGCTCTTCAGGACGTACGGGAAGAGCTTCATCAGGCGACCTGCCTCAGCCCCTCGGCGATCGACCGGGTGGAGGAGCGGACGGCCGGCACGATCCCGGCCACGAGGCCGACGCCGACGGCCAGGGCGAAGGCCAGCGCCACGATCGCCGGGTCGACGTGCATCGTCGCGGCCAGCGTCGACATCGGCGTCATCATGAGCTGGCGTTTCATCGAGGGCTCGGCCGCGACGAAGAGGAGGATCCCGAGGAGGCCTCCGGAGATCGAGATGACGAGGCTCTCGGCGAGGATGAGGCCAAGGATCGTGGGGCGGGTGAAGCCGAGGGTCCGGAGGACGGCGATCTCCGGGACCCGCTCCCGGGCGGCCATCGCCATCGTGTTGGCGGCGATCAGGAGGATGACGAGGACGATGATGGTGCCGATGGAGGTCATCAGGAGCTTCACGTTCCCCAGCATCGAGATGAAGCCGTTCTGGAACTCCTTCTCCGTCTCCGTCTTCGTCGGGTAGGGGGAGTTCTCGAACATCGCGTCGATCTCCTTCGGGAGCCGCTCTGCCGCCTCGGCGTCCTTCGCCTTGATCCAGACGGTGAAGAGCTGCCCCTTGAAGGAGGGGAACGCCTCGTCGATGTACTTCCGGTCGAAGAAGAGGCTGGCCGAGCTGCCCGTCGGAAGGGTGTAGAGCGCCCGGATCGTCAGCTCGAGGTTGATCGGGAAGATGTCACCCTGGAGGACGACCCTGTCCCCGACCTTCCAGCCGTACTTGGCGGCGAGGTTCGTTCCGACGAGGGCGCCCGTCCGATCCGAGAGCCAGTCCTGGACCGAGCCGGCCACGATCCGGGCGTCGTCGAAGACCTTGAGGAAGCTCTCCGGCTCCACCGAGAAGCGGACGAAGACGTTCCGGGCGGAGGAGTCGATGTACTTTCCGCCGAACCAGTTGAAGTTCGTCGCGGCGACGACGCCCGGAAGCTGGCGGATCTTCTCCTGATAGGCGAGGGGGAGCGTGCTCGTGAGGGAGACCCTGTGCCGGACGACCACCCGGAACATTCCCCTCGTCGCCCCGGACCCCGGAGCGTTGAGCGCTCTGAGGAACGTTCCCATCATGCAGATGACGATGAGCGGCAGGACGATCGAGGCGACCGTCAGCGCCGTCCGCGTCTTCTTACGGAAGACGTTCCTGAGGACGAGGGGGAGGAACTTCACGTCCCCGGCTCACCTGCCGGCCGCGGCGGCGATGGCGGCCGCCATCCCGACCTCCTTCTCCCCCTCGCCGGCCCGGATGTCCTCCTTGAAGACCCCCTTGTCGAGGTGGACCAGGCGGTGCGCCTTCGCGGCGGCGCGCGGGTCGTGGGTCACCATGATGATCGTCTTCGCGAACTCGTCGTTGAGCCGCTCCAGGAGGACGAGGATCTCCTCGGCGCTCTTCGAGTCGAGGTCGCCGGTCGGCTCGTCGGCCACGAGCAGCTTCGGGTCCGTGGCGATGGCGCGCGCGATGGCGACGCGCTGCTCCTGTCCTCCGGAGAGCTGCCGGGGGTAGTGGTCCATCCGGTCCGAGAGGCCGACGATGGAGAGGGCCAGCTCGACCTGCTTGCGGCGCCGCGCCCGCGAGAGGCTCGTCAGGAGGAGGGGAAGCTCGACGTTCTCGAAGGCCGTCAGGACAGGGACGAGGTTGTAGAGCTGGAAGATGAAGCCGACGTTCCGGCTCCGCCACTTCGCGAGGGCCGCCTCGCCCATTCCGTGGATCTCGAGCCCGCCGACGGCGATCCGGCCGGAGGTGGGACGGTCGATCCCGGCGATCAGGTTCAGGAGAGTCGTCTTCCCGGAGCCGGAAGGCCCCATCAGGGCGAGGAACTCGCCCGGGTCGACCGCGAGGCTCAGCCCCGAAAGGACCGTCAGCGCCTGCGAGTCGCGCTGGTACGCCTTCACGAGGTTCTCGATCCGGATGAACGGCTCGGACATTCGTCTCTCCTCCGCCCCGGGCGCGGCGCGCCGGGGCGCTTCAGTCTTTCTTGACGCGGACTTTCTGCTCCGCCCGCCAGCTGCGGGAGCCGGCGGCGTCCGCCACGATCTCCTCGCCCCCCGAGGCGCCGGAGCGGACCTCGACCTGCGATCCGGAGGAGGCGCCGAGCTCGAGCGGCCTGAAGAGCGCCCGGTCCCTCTCGACGAAGAGGGCGCCTTTCTTCCCGCCGACCTCGACGACCGAGGCCGCCGGAACCATCACCTTCGGCGAGGCACCCGCCGACGGTTTCTCCCTGGGGTCGAGGAAGACGACGCGGCACGACATCTCGGGGAGGACCCTCTTGTCCTTGTCCAGGAGCTCGACCTTCACCTTCACCGACCCCTTCTGCCGGTCAGCGGTCGGGACGATCTGCCGGAGGCGCGCCTTGTAAGGATGGTCGGGGTAGGCGTCGAGCGTCACCTCGGCCGGCTGCCCGAGCGAGAGCTTCCCGAGGTTCTGCTCGTTGATGTCGGCCTCCATCTCGAGCGATCCGAGGTCCACGATGATGGCGAAGGTCGCCCCGGCCGAGCCGGCCCCGCCGAATCCCTGCGGTGCGACGGTCTCGCCGAGAAAGGCCTTCTTGACCGTCACCACCCCGTCGATTGGAGAGTAGATCTCCGCGTTCTTGATCAGCTCCTCCGTGTAGCGGACCTCCTGCTCGATGGAAGCGATCTGCGCCGTCAGGGACCGGACCTGGGCGTCGGCGGCGTCGAAAGCCTGCTGCGTGCCGATCTTGTCCTCGAGGAGGGCCTGCGCCCGCTCGCGGTCCCGCTTCGCGTTCTCGAGCTGGGCGCGGACCTGCTCCACCGTGGCGAGGTACTGCTTTCTCTGGGCCTCGAGCTCCTGCGACTCCAGCCGCGCCACCAGCTCGCCCTTCTTCACCTTCTGGCCTTCCTCGAGGTTCAGCCAGGCGATCCGCCCGACGGTCTTGGGAGAAATCTCCGCCTTCGACCGCGCCACGATGTAGCCGGACGCCGTCAGGACGGTCGAGGCCTGCGTCGGCGTGACGAGGGCGATCCGCGTCGTCGTCACCTCGGGGGCCCGGAGCGTCACGCCGCCGCTCCTCTCCGCCCAGATCAGGAGAAGCGCCACCGAGACGGCGAGAGCGGTGCCGACGGCGACCCAGAGAAGGCGCCGCCCGCGCGAGGGCGCCTCCGGCTCGATGCGGAGTCCCGTCAGATCTGCGGTCTTGTTGAGCGGCTCCATCTCCCCAGAATCCAGTCTACTGCGCTGCCCCGACCGACATCGGAACCTCTTACGAAATCCTTACGACGTCGTGCCGGATCGGGTTTCAGCTCCGGGCGGACTCGGCGGAGATGGCGCTCCGCAGGGCGTCGAGGAACCGCTCGAGGTGTCGCCATTCGGTCCGGGCGCTCCCGATCGCCGCCCTGAGGACGAGCCGGCCGCCGAGCGCCGTGTGGGAGATGAAGCTCCGCCCGTCGGTGTTCACGGCCTCCAGGATCCGCCGGTTCGCCGCGTCGGCCTCCTCGGGGGCGAGGCCCGCCGGAGCCCAGCGGAAGGCGACGACGGAGAAGGGCGTCGGTGCGACGACCTCGATGCCCCGGATCTCCTCCAGCTCCCCCCGAAGCCTCCGTGCCAGGGCCAGGTCCTTCCGGATGGCGGCGCGAACCCCCTCGACGCCGAAGGCACGGAGCGTCATCCACATCTTGAGGGCCCGGAAGCGGCGGCCGAGCTGGATGCCGTAGTCCATGTACTCCCGGACGCTGCCGGCCTTCCCCTCGGGGGTCTCGAGGTAGACCGGGACGACCGAGAAGGCGCGGCGGACCCTCTCCATCCGCCGGAAGAAGAGGGCCGTGCACTCGAGCGGGGCCAGCATCCACTTGTGCGGGTTGAAGACGACCGAGTCGGCCCGCTCCCAGCCGGCGAAGAGGGGGCGCATCTCCGGGAGCGATGCCGCCGCGCCGGCGTACGCCGCATCGACGTGGAGCCAGAGCCCTTCGCGCTCGCAGACGGCGGCAATGGCGGCGCACGGATCCACGCTCGTCACGCCCGTCGTCCCGACGGTCGCGACGACGGCGACGGGGACGCGCCCGCGGGCGCGGTCCTCGGCGACGGCTGCCGCCAGCGCGTCCGGCCGCATCCGGAACTCCGCATCGACCGGGATCTTCCGGAGGCCGGAGGTCCCGAAGCCGAGGACGACACAGGCCTTGTCGATCGAGGAATGGGCGAGCTCGGAGGCGTAGACGACCCCTGTCGGCCGGCCGGCGAGGCCCGTCTTCCGGACGTCGGGGAAAGCCTGCTCCCGCGCGGCGACGAGGGCGATCAGGGAGCCGGACGAGGCGGTGTCGGCGAGCT
>JBLMYG010000161.1:0-2573 GCA_050258155.1 Acidithiobacillales bacterium | reverse complement strand
AAAACCGTCGCTCAGGCCGGCTTCGTCGTGTCCCGTTTCTTGAAGGCCCAGGCGAGGCCGACGCCGAGAAGGTAGAGGCCGCACATCGGCAGGGCGAAGGCGCACTGCGTCGGGATGTCGGGCGTCGGGGTGATGACGGCCGCGATGATGAAGATGATCAGGACGGCATAGCGGAACTTCGCGAGGAGCCATTTCTCGTCGACGACACCGATCCGTGCGAGAAAGAAGATGAGGAGAGGTGTCTCGAAGACGATGCCCATGCCGAAGAGGATCTTCGTCACGATGTCGAGGTAATCCTCGATCTTCAGGACCGGCGTGAAGTTGGTCCCGGTCGAGACCAGGAAGTTGGCCACCATCGGGAACGCGACGGAGTATCCGAAGTACCCTCCCCCGACGAAGAAGACGACGGACGAGAAGACGAACGGGAGAACCCACTTCTTCTCCCGTTTGTACAGGCCGGGGGCGACGAAGAGCCAGAGCTGCCACAGGAGAACGGGGCTGGCCACGAAGATCCCCGCGATGAGGGCGACGTTGACGTAGAGCATGAAGGGCTCGGTGAGCTGGGTGTAGGCCAGCTTCGTGCCCGCCGGGAGAGCTTTCAGCACCGGGGCCGAGAGGATCTGGAAGATCTCCTTCGACCGCCACCAGCAGACGAGAAAGCCGGCCGCTATGGCGACGAACGACCAGAGGAGACGCTGGCGGAGGTCCTCGAGATGCTCGAGGAACGTCATCCGCGGGAGGTCTTCCTCCGAATCCCCTCTGCCGTGCTGGTCGGTCACGAGGGTCGGGTCGATGTCGTGTCGCCCGAGGGCGGATTTTCGGCGGGCGGAGAGGCTCCGCCGGCCGTCGGCGCGGACGGCGGCTCGCCCGGCGGGGGCTCCTTCGTGGCCCGGTCCATCTCGTCCTCGATCGTCCGCTTCAGCTCGTTGGAGGTCCGCTTGAACTCGCCGAGGGCCTTTCCGACCTGCCGGCCGATCTCGGGGAGCTTCTGCGGCCCGAAGAGGAGCAGCGCGAGAGCGAGGATCAGGATCAGCTCGGGCATCCCGAGGTTGCCCATCTCGGCGGCGCCTCCTACCGCGCCGGCGAGAGAATCGGCCCCGGGCGCGGCGAAGTCAAGGCGGCGGGCGGGCGTTCCGGAATGCTACCCTTGCCCCGTCAGGGAGGTCCCCGCGTGACCGAAGACACCCCGAAGAGACCCGCCGCCCGCCGCTTCGCGCCCCTCGCGTTCCTCGCCGCCGTCACGATCGCCGGCGGTCTGATCGGGCCGAAGCTGGCCGCCGTCCCCGACGCCACGAGTGCCGGGATGAAGGAGTACGCGGATCTCCTCGCGACGATCCGGTCGTGGTACGCGGACGACATCGCCCCGTCGAAGCTCGTCTACGCCTCGATCCAGGGAATGCTCTCGAACCTCGACCCGCACACGAACTTCCTGGAGCCCGAGGAGTACGGCGCGATGCAGGAGAAACAGCGGGGCTCCTTCTACGGCCTCGGGATCATCATCTCGAAGCGGAACGGGCGGATCACGGTGATCACGCCGCTCGAGGGCTCCCCTGCCCAGAGGCTCGGCATCCGCGCGGGAGACATCATCGACCGCGTCGAGGGGCAGCCGATCGACGACCTTCCTGTCGACGCGGTCGTCCGGCGGCTGAAGGGGCCGAAGGGGTCGAAGGTCCGGATCACGATCGTCCGCCCCGGCCTGCCGGAGCCGCTCCAGATGACCGTCACCCGTGCGGAGATCCCGACGAACTCCGTCGCCTATGCCTTCATGATCGAGCCGGGGACCGGCTACATCCGGCTGAAGGACTTCACGCAGACGTCGTCACAGGAGCTGGGCGAGTCTTGGGAGAAGCTCGACAGCCAGGGGATGAAGCGGCTCGTCTTCGACCTGCGCTCCAACCCCGGAGGCCTTCTCGATCAGGCCGTCGGCGTCTCGGATTTCTTTCTTTCGAGGGGGGACAAGGTCGTCTCGACGCGGGGACGCACCGCCGGCTCGGACCAGGCCTTCCTCGCACCGGGCAAGAACACGAAGCCGAAGATTCCCGTCGTCGTCCTGATCAACAAGGGCTCGGCCTCCGCCTCGGAGATCGTGTCGGGCGCCATCCAGGACCACGACCGGGGCCTCATCGTCGGGCAGACGAGCTGGGGCAAGGGCCTCGTGCAGTCCGTTTTCACCCTTTCCGACGGCGCCGGGCTGGCCCTGACGACGGCGAAGTACTACACGCCGTCCGGTCGTTGCATCCAGCGCGATTACAAGGACGTGCTCGAGTACCTCGCGCCCGAGTCCGGGGAGGCCGACGACGAGGTGGCGGAGACGCCCGGACGGCGGGAGACCTTCAGGACCGATTCAGGCCGGACCGTCTTCGGCGGCGGCGGCATCACGCCCGACGTCGTCGTGAAGGCGGAGACACTCTCGCGCTTCGCCTCGACCCTTTACGCGCGGGGACTTTTCTTCGAGTTCGCCGTGCAGTACCGCGCCAGGCACCCCGAGATCTCCCGTGATTTCCAGGTGACCGACGCGGTCCGCGACGACTTTTTCCGGTTCCTCGACGCAAAGCCGGAGCTCGGCTGGAACG
>JBLMYG010000160.1:0-15443 GCA_050258155.1 Acidithiobacillales bacterium | reverse complement strand
TGCGGAACCGTTCCGGCGTCGGGCTCCCGCCGAGCCGGGTGCCCCGCGGCACGAGCACCAGGGTGCCGACGACGATCTCGCGCTCCGGCTCTTCGGCCAGGAGCAGGAAGGAGGTCTTCGTGGCCACGTCCAGAATCGGGAGGCGGCCCGGGGCGTTCAGGATGCTCTCGCGGCCGGGCCGGCCGAGCCTCCGAATCCAGGTCAGCGCCCGCAAGAGGGCGATCTCGTCCGCGGTCACGGCCTTGACGGCTTCGTAGACCCGCTGCCTCCGGGCCCGGACCAGGACGGCATGGCGCTCGGCGAACTCGAAAACGGGCGAGAAGTCGTCGAGACGTGTCGAGGGCGTTTCGATCCGGCTGGCGGTTGCCGGGAGGGAGAGTGCCAGAGCCGAGATCCCGAGGCCGAAAGCGAACAAGAGTCCGGCCCGCGGCCGCGTCCGGATTCCCGGGACGCCGAGAGGTCTGATCAGCAGCACGACACCCGCCAGCGCGACGATCAGGCCGACATAGAAGAGAGCGGCGCCGAGAATCTCCCTGGGACCTCCGTGGCCGGAGTCTAGGCCGACCCGGCCCGGAGGGCTGCGCGGGGCGCTTCGGAGATCGCCGCTACGCGATCGAGGCCGCGTGCGCGTCCTTGCCGCGGCGAAGAAGGGCGAGGAGTCCCCCCGCCATCATCACGTAGAAGCCTCCCCAGACGAGGGAGATGAGCGGCTTGACGGTCACGTCGAGCGAGAAGCTCTCGGGCGTCGGCGGCTTCAGGTCGCCGGCGGGATTCAGGCCGAGGACTTCGATCTCGACGGAGCCGTCCATCCCGCCGGTCTTGACGATCCGGAAGCGGCCGCTCGGCGTCCCGGGAATCGGGACGTCGGGCGCCTGCTGCATCCCCTCCCCGCCGGATCCCCCCGAAAGAAACATGATGAGCTGGGCCGTCGTTTCCGCGCTCTTTCCGCCGCTGGCGACCAGGAACTTGGCGTTCATGACGACCCGGGGCGGGTTCCCGTTCATCTGGGACCGGTCCATGAAGAATTCCTTGGCGGTGAAGGTGACGCCTCCCACGCTCCGCGGCTCGTTCGGCTTCAGGCCCAGCCGGGTCCCCTCGATCCGCGACGGCGAGCCCGGGTCGTACGCCTGCGGCGAAAGGTAGAGGTCCATGAAGGGGGACGACTCGACGTCGGGATTCGCCATCAGCTGCTTCGTCCGCACGTTCTCGTACATCTTCGGGTAGGCCTTCCAGACCTTTCCCTTCGGCGAGGTGACGTCCACCTCCATCGCCTGCTTGGCCCGGCGGTCCGAGAGCTTCGTCTGGTCGAGGTCCGGCACCTGCTTGACGTCGCCGTCCTCGGTCACGAAGACGGTCCGGACGAAGGTCATCGTGCTGCGCCCGACCTTCGTCGGCTCCCCCTTCACCAGCGTCACCTGCGTCTTTCTCGCGTAGGCCCCCGAGATCAGGATGCCGACGAGCATGAGGGCGACGCCGGCGTGGGCAAGGTAGCCCCCGACGGAACGGATGACCTTCCTCCGGACGAAGAGGACGACGCTCTCGGTGTTCGCGGCAAGGCCGGTCACGGCGAAGACGATGAAGACGAGGTCCTTGACGGTGCGAACGCCCGCCGCAAACGCGACTCCACCGCCGAGAAGGCCGATGAAGAAGGCCGTGAAGCCCTTCCGGACGACGTTCCGGGGGGTCTCACCCTTCCATGACAGGTAGGGGACGAGCGTGATGAGGATGCCCAGGAGGATCGCCACAGGGACGTGCGTCAGGTTGTAGAAGTTCGTGGCCACCTGCGACGGCTTTCCGAACAGCCGCGTCAGGATCGGCGCGGAGGTCCCGAGGAGGATGACGACGGCCGAGGCGCAGATCAGCGCCACAGAGAGGATGAAGAGGACGGACCGCGAGAGGAACGGCTCCTCGCGCTCTCTTCCCGTGACGGCGTCGATCTCCGCGACGACCGGGATCTCCTTCCACCGCCAGGCGAGAAGCCCGAGCCCGCCGCAGAGGAAGACGACGATGAGGCCGACGAGCCAGCCGGTAATCCCGAGGTCGATGAAAGAATGGACGGAGAAGTCGGCGAGGACGCCCGAACGGGTCAGGAACGTCCCGTAGAGGATGCAGCAGTAGGCGGCGATCGCCAGGAAGATGTTGATCTTCCGGTGCTTCTCCCGAGACCTCTGGAGGTACATCCCGTGCAGCAGGGCGACGGTGAAGAGCCAGGGGACGAGCGACGTGTTCTCGACCGGGTCCCATGCCCAGTAGCCGCCCCAGCCGAGCGTCTTGTAGGCCCAGTACCCGCCCATCAGGATCGCCGTGCCGAGCGTCACGAAGGTGAAGAGCGCCCACGGCATGGCGCGGACGACCCAGCCGTCCCACCGCTTCCGCCAGAGCGCTCCGATGGCGAACGCGAAGGGGACCGAAAGGGACGCGAAGCCCGCGAACATGACGGGCGGATGGATGACCATCCAGGGGTCCTGCAGGAGCGGGTTCAGCCCCTGGCCGTCCGGCGGGATCTGCGCGAGGAAGCGGAAGGGAGGCTGCTTGCAAAGGATCGCGACGATCCCGAGGAACGACGCGAGGTAGACCACCATGACCGGCGCTTCCTGCTCCCGGGCCGTCCGGATGACGAAGAAGCCGATGATGGAGCCCCAGAAGAGCCAGAGCATGAAGGAGCCCTCCTGCCCGGCCCAGAACGTGGAGAAGAGGTAGCTCGTCGGCAGGTCGCGCCCGGAATACGAAGCCACGTACGAGACGCGGAAGTCGTGCGAGAGGAGGAGGCGCATCAGGAGCGCCGAGGCGAGGAGGATCGAGGCCGCGTAGGCGACGTAAAGCCGGCGCGCGAAGCCGATTGCGAGGCCGGTCTCGGCCGCCGAGCCTCCCGAGGTCTCGAGCCGGAGAGCGTGCAGGTAGGCGGCGACGGTGGCGAGGCCGAACAGAAGGGCCGCCCAGATGGCGGCGGTGCCCGGGGCGAATCCGATCGCGCGGAAGGTGTCGCTCATCTCTCCCCCGTCAGGTCTTCTTCCCGTACTGCTTCTCGACCTCTTCCCCCTGGTACTTCGAGGGGCATTTCACGAGGAGCTTCTCCGCGCGGAAAGCGCCCTCCTGGAACCGGCCGATCGCGACGATGGAGATGGCGTCCTCGAAGTTCGCCGGCTTGACGTCCCGATAGGTCACCGGCAGCGCCGCCTGCGTCTTCGGGTCGAGGAGGCTGAAGTGGAGTGTCTTCGACGCCACGTCGTAGCGCGAGGTCCCTTTCTCCAGCGCCCCCATGACCTGGACGGTCCGCCCCGACGACCGCGCCTCGTCGAAGGAGACGTAGGGGGTCATCGATTTCGTGAACGTGGAGAGGCCGAGAACGAGGAACGCGAGGACGACGACGCCGCCGATCCAGTAAGCCTTTTTCATGGACGGTCTTCCCCCGGAGGAGTGGTCCGGGCAGCCCGGACCTTTCGGTCGATGTACAGAAGGTAGAGAAAGAGGCCGGCCCAGATGATCAGGTTGACGGCCATCACGTAAAAGAGGGCGCCCTGGGAGGGGGCCGGGGCGGCGGGCACGGCGGGGTTCATCGGTGGGCCTCCCGGAGCAGGCGGGACACTCTCCGGTCGAGACTGAACAGCCAGGCGAAGAGCGCCAGGAACGCGAGGCTCGACGCGAAGAAGACGGTCCGGATGTCGGACGACATCTCGATCTTCCCGCGGGCGTTGATGACGGTGTCGGGGTGGAGCGAGGCGTACATGCGCGGCACGGCGAACATCAGGAAGGGCACCGTCGCGAAGGCGACGAGGGCGTAGGCGGCGGAGAGCGTGGCCCGCCGCTCCGGGTCCTCGATCGAGGCGCGCAGGCCGAGGTAGGCGCCGTAAACGAGGAGGAGGAGGGCGATGGAGGTCTCCCGCGGGTCCCAGTTCCAGTAAGCATTCCACATGACCCGGGCGAAGATCGACCCGGTCACCGTCGCCAGAACGCAGAAGACGAAGCCGAGCCGCGCGGCTGCGGCCGCCGCGTCGTCGCTCTCCATCCGCCGCTTGACGAGCCAGACGGCGGAATGCCAGGCGGCGAGCAGGAAGGCCACGCTGGCCACCCAGGCCATCGGCACGTGATAGAAGACGATGCGGGAAGACTCCCCGACGAAATTCTGCGCGGGGCGGGCCCAGAGGAAGGACGCCCAGATGATGACGGCCATGGCAAGGCCAAGGAACCACTGCGCGGCGCGGATCACGCCCGGCAACCTCTCACCGGCGGATCATAGACCGGCTGGCTCCCGGTTTCCGTAGAGCAGTTGATCTATTGGCCTCGGGCGGCCTATTCCCGCCAGACGGCGTCGAAGAGAAGGAACGCGGCTGTCGTGACGACCCCGTCGTAGGCGACGAGAAGGCGGACGAAGTCGAGGCCGGCCGAAAGATCGGCCTCCGTCGCGGCCACCCGGGTCCCGAGGACGGCGCCGACGAGCGGCGGGAGAAGGAGGGGGACGGCGAGGACGGCGAACATGGTCCCCTTCGCCGAGGCCTTCGAGACGATGGCGGCGGTGAAGGTGCAGGCCGACGCCAGGCCGAGGATGCCGAAGAGAAGGAGAAGGACGAAGAGCACCGGGCTCCTGACCTCGAACGACATCATGGCGAGGAAGAGCGGCACGACGAAGAGGGTGACGACGAGAAGGAGGGCGAGGTTCGTCAGGAGCTTGCCGAGCAGGACGGCCGGCGGCGGGGCCGCGAGCCGGAGGGCCGAGGCGGTCCCGGCGTCTTCCTCCTTCACGAAGGCGCGCGAGAGGCCGGTCATCGCCGAGAAGAAAAGGACGATCCAGAGCAGGACGGCGTGGACCGTCGGGCGGTCCTCCGGCGAGAGGCTCGCGGGTCCCACGGCGTAGCCGACGAGGACGAGGACGGCGAAGGCGAAGAGAAGGAGGGCGTTCGTGGAGACCCGTGTCCTCCACTCGGAGAGGAGGTCCTTCACGAAGATGGCCCCCGCGGCGCGAAAGAGGCCGGGCCGCGCGGGCGCTCCGCTCACAGGGTCACCCGTTCGTCGGAAAGGGCCAGGTCGGCAGCGTCGTTCGAGGCGACGACGGCGGCGCCCCGCTCCCGCTGCTCCGCCACGATCCGGGCCACGACGGCCCGTCCGGCCTCGTCGAGGTTCGAGCCCGGCTCGTCGAGGAGGAGGACGGCCGGCGCGTGGAGCGTGGCGTAGACCAGCTTGATCCGCTGGCGCTGCCCCGTCGAGAGCGCCCGGAGCGGCGTGGCCGCGATCCGTCGCGGGTCGAGGCCGACGCGGGCGATCGCCTCGTCGGCCCAATCGGCCGTGGCCGGCCGGCCATGGAGCCTCGCGAAGAAGCGGAGGTTCTCGGAGGCCGTCAGCTCTCCGTAGAGCGCGAGGTCGGGCGCGACCCAGCCGATCGCCTCGGCCGCGTCGCGCGGGGGGCGGCGCTCGCCCCCGCCGTCGAGAAGGACGTGCCCCGTCGTCGGCCGGAGGAGCCCTGCCAGCGTCTTGACCAGCGTCGTCTTTCCGCTCCCGTTCGGTCCGGCCACCCCGAGGACCCGCCCCGGCGGCACCCGGAACGAGAGCGGCCCGACGATGCGCCGGCTTCCGAAGGAGCGGGTCAGGTTTTCGGCGACGAGATCCACGCTGGTCGGGCGGAGGATACCGAACGCCGCCGTCATAATCGGGGGAGCGGTGAGATCGCGCCTCCTCGGATTCCTTCTTTTCCTTTTCGTCGGCCTCTGGCGGCTGACCCTCCGCCTCAGGGTCGTGGGGGAGGAGCGCCGGAAGGCGCTTCTTCAGGCCGGGATCCCGGTCGTCCACGCCCTCTGGCACCAGCGGATGGTCGTGCCCATCCTGACCCAGTACCGTCTGGGACAGGTCACGATGGCGTCCCGGAGCCGCGACGGCGAGGTGATCGCCGCCTTCCTCTCGTTCTGGGGCTTCCGGGTGGTCCGCGGATCTTCGTCGCGCGGCGGAAGCCCCGCCACGCTCGAGATGATCCGACTCATGAAGGAGGGAGCCCCGGTGGCCGACCTGACCACGGACGGGCCGCTCGGCCCGGCGCGCCGGTCGAAGCCGGGCGTCGTGACGATCGCGGAGGCGGCGGGAGCCGGGATCCTGCCGGTCGGCTCCTCCTCGACGCGGCCGAAGTTCCTCCGCTCGTGGGACAACTTCCTCGTGCCGCTTCCGTTCTCGAAAGGTGTCGTCGTCGTCGGCGAACCGCTCCCGCGCGAGGCCGGGGAGGCGGAGGCAGCGTACTTGGCCCGGCTCGACCGGGCCATCGACGCCGCGACCGAGGAGGCCGACCGTCTCTGCGGAATCACCGGCGCCCCCCGCGGCCGGAGGGAGGGTCCGGAGGGGGAGATCGATGACGGGTGAGCGGCTGACCGTCACGCCCGAGGACGTTCGCGCCGCCCACGAACGGATCGCGCCGTACGTCCACCGGACGCCGGTCATGACCTCACGGACGCTCGACGAGAGGACGGGGGCGCGCCTCTACCTGAAGTGCGAGACGTTCCAGAAGGTCGGGGCGTTCAAGGCGCGAGGCGCCTTCTCGCGCCTCCTGCTTCTCTCCTCAGAGGAGCGTCGGCGGGGGGTCGTGGCCTTCTCCTCGGGAAACCACGCGCAGGCGGTGGCGCTGGCCGCGAGGACCCTTGGCGTCCCGGCGGCGATCGTCATGCCGAACGACGCCCCGGCCCTGAAGCTGGCGGCGACCCGCGGCTACGGCGCCGAGGTCCTCCTCTACGATCGTCAGGAGGAGAGCCGCGAGGCGATCGCGAAGCGGCTCGTCGAGGAGCGCGGCGCCCTTCTCGTTCCCCCCTTCGACGACGACGCCGTCATCGCGGGACAGGGGACGCTCGCGCGCGAGCTGCTCGAAGACGCGCCGGATCTCGACGCGATCGTCGTGCCCTGCGGTGGCGCGGGGCTCCTGTCGGGCGTGGCCGTCGCGGCGAAGGGGGCGCATCCGGCGATCCGGGTCTACGGAGTCGAGCCGGAAGCAGGCGACGACGTCCGACGGTCGGTGGCGAAGGGGGTGCCGGTCTCCATTCCCGTCCCGAAGACGATCGCCGACTCGCTCCAGACGACGCACCCCTCCGAGCGGACCCTCCGGATCGTCATGGCCCTCGTGGAAGAGATCGTGACGGTCAGCGACGACCAACTCCGCCTCGCCATGGCCGTCGCCGCTGCCCGCCTGAAGCTCGTCGTGGAGCCCGGCGGCGCTGCCGCCCTCGCCGCGGTTCTGGCCGGACGCGTGCCGCGGCTCGAAGGGCGGTGCGTGGGGATTGTCCTTTCGGGCGGCAACGTCGACCCGGAGCTCTTCGGACGCCTCGTGGCCGGCATGCCCGTCTAGAAGTAATAGTTGACCCCCCCGCCGACCTGCCAGCCGTTCGCGCTCATTCCGAGCTCGCTGACGGCGGGAAAGTCGAGAAAGACGTAGCGCCCTTCCACGCGGAGCGAGAAGCGCGTCGCGACCCGGATATCGACCCCGGCGCCGGCGTGGAGGCCCAGTTTGTTCTCGCTGATCTTCGGGTTCTTCTCGTCGGGGCCGCTCGCCGTTCCCCAGATCCGGTAGTAGCCGCCCCCACCGAGGAGGTACGGCTGGACCCGGAGGTTCGGCGTCAGGTAGGCGATCACCGAGAGCTGGATCGGGATCTGCTGAACGTGGAGAGAGTTCCCATCATTCACGTACGTGTCGCTCCGATAACCGACGAAGAGCTCGACCCCGAGGACGCCGGAAAGCCGCGTCAGCGCGTGTGCCCCGCCCAGAAACGTACCGTGAGCGGCGTCGGGCGTCCGGGCATAGAAGCCGAGAAGGCCTGCACCGGGCCCGGGGTCGGCATAGGGCTGCGAGACGGCACGGGCCGGCACGAGAAGCGCCGTCAGGAGCGGAATCCCTGCCAGGAATGAGCGGTTTCGCAACGTCCGTCGAGTTTACGGAAAGCGGCGTCGCGTGTCGTCAGTCCCGAGATGTACCCGCGGGCCGAGCCGATGTCCGATAATCGCGCTCACCGGTGAGACGCCGCACCTGGAAGGACGAGCTCGCAGCGCTCCTGATCGCCACGGGAGTTCAGCTTCTCGTCCTCCGGGCCGCCGACTGGGCCCGTGCGAACAGCGACTCGCAGGAGCTGGCCGCCCGCTTCGTGGAGTACCGGTTCTTCTTCCTTCCGGGGATCCTCGCGGTCTTCCTCGTCCTCTTCGTCGTCCGCTTCGTCCGGAGCGTCCTCGATTTCCGGGGAATGCGCTTCGGTGACTGGCTCCGCTCCTCGGCGGTCCTGGTCGGCTTCGGCGCGGCCTTCGTCCCCGTCGCCCACTTCGACCAGATCCTCGGCTTTTTCGCGAACAGCCTCCGGGTCGAGTCGCTTCAAACGGTGTGGCAGTCGCTCTCGGAGTCCCCTTTTTACGGCCTCCTCCAGCGGAACGGCACTCTTCGCCTCGGCCTCGACCTCGTCGGTCTTCTCGTCTTTCTCGGGGCGCTCCGTTTCACGAAGGCCCTGACGCCGGACGTCATCGCGGCGCGGGAAGCGGCCCGCTTCGGAGAGTTCGTCCGGGCCGGCGAGCTCTACCTGAAGGCCGGGCACGTCCCCGCCGCGAGGCAGATGTTCCGGAAGGCCAGGGCGTGGGCGCGCCTGGCGGCCCTGTCACAGCGCGAGGGGAACGAGCGGGAAGCCGCCGAGCTTTACGAAAAAGGGGGGGACGCCTTCGCGTGGGAGGCCTCGCGCTCGTGGGAGGCGGCCGGAGAATCGGAGCGGGCGCGGGCCCTGCTCGAAACGGCCATGGCGGTGGCTCGGGCCGGGGCCCGGTGGGACCGTCTGGCGGAAATCGCGGAGACGGCGGGAGACCATGGGGCCCTCGCGGAAGCGTGCCGCCGGCTCGCCGAGTCGCAGCCGTCCGGCCCCGTGCGGGCCGCCCTCTGGAAGCGGACGGCCGAGGCGGCCCGCGCGGCGGGGCGGCCGATCGAGGCGGCCGAGGCCTACCGGCAGGCCGAGGAGTTCGAGAAGGCGGGCGAGATGTATCTCGAAGGGTCGCGCCCGGTCGAGGCACTTCGGGCCTTCGAGCGGAGCGGGGCCCTGGACAAGGCGGCCGTGGCGGCGGCGAGCGCGGGCGACACCAGGGTCGCATCCGAGCTGGCGGCGCGCGACGCCGAAGCGCGCGGCGACCTTTCCGCCGCCGCCGAGGACTGGCGAAAGGCCGGACAGGTGCTTCGGGCAGCGGCCCTCTTCGAGCGGCTGGGCGAATACGCGCATGCGGCCAGGGCATGGGGCGAAGCGGGACGGCCTGATCGCGCCGCGCCCCTCTGGGAGAGAGCCGGCGACATCGAGCACGCCGCGGCCGCGTGGGAAGCGGCCGGGATCGCGGAGAAGGCAGCCTCCCTCTATGCCCGGCTGGAGCAGTGGGACAAGGCGACGGCTCTTTACAAGGCCGCCGGAAAGCTCGAGCTCGCCGCCGAGGCGCTGCGGGCAGGGGGCCATCACGAGGAGGCGGCGAAGTTTTACGCCCGCGTCGGCCGGGGCCTCGAAGCCGCCCGGAGCCTTCTCGCGGCAGGGCGGCGGGACCGGGCGTGGGAGGAGCTGGTTTCGGTACCGCGCGCCGATCCGGGCGTGGCCGAGACGTTCCGCGACCTTGCCGAGGCCCACCTCGAGGTCGGCGAGGCCCTGGACGCAGTCCACGTCATGAGGGAACTCCTCGGACGGAGCCCGGTGACGGCGGAGAACCTCGGCCACTACAAGATGTACCTCCGGGCCCTCCGCGACGCCGGCGACCCTGCCGAGGCCACGGAGCTCGCTCGAGTCGCCGCGGTGGATCCTGCGGTCCTCGAGGGCCGCCCCTCCATCCCGGTGGCCGTCGGCGCGGAGGCTCCCGAGCTGGACGCACAGATGCCTTCGGCGCTTCTCCGGACGCCTCCGGCGGTCAGCCGGACGGGGAGCCGCCGCATCCCCATCCGGCCGTCGGGGAGCACGATCCCGGCTTACACCACGCAGCCGGCCTCGCCGGTCCCGCCGCCAGGCTCGGTGGCCGCGGCCGCACCCCTCGCTGCGCCCGAGAAGCCGGAGGACCGGTACGAGATCGTGGCCGAGCTGGGGCGCGGCGGCATGGGCGTCGTCCACAAGGCGCTCGACCGGAAGCTCGACCGGCACGTCGCGCTGAAGATCCTGCCGTGGCAGCTCCGGAGCGACGAGACGGCCATGCGCTACTTCATCCGCGAGGCCAAGGCGATCGCGGCCCTCCGCCACCCGAACGTCGTCTCGCTCTACGACTACGGCGAGGGGTTCGGGAGCCTCTACCTCGCGATGGAGTACCTCGAGGGTCCGAACCTCCAGAAGGTGATGAAGACAGATCCCGACCGGGTGAAGAGGAACTGGAGGGAGTGGTTCGTCCAGGCGGCGCGCGGCATCGCGGCGGCGCATGCGAAGGGGATTCTCCACCGCGACCTGAAGCCGGCGAACCTGCAGCTCGACGAGCACGACATCCTCCGGATCCTCGACTTCGGCCTCGCGCTTCCGCAGGCCGACGCCGGCGGGACCTCGAAGCTCATCGGCAGCCCGGCGTTCTTCCCTCCGGAGGTGCTCCGGGGAGAGCTGCCGAGCCCGGCCTCCGACGTCTACTCCCTCGGTGCCGCCTTCTACACGCTGGCGACCGGCCGCTGGCCCTACGTGGGGGACGACGTCCTCGTGGCCCGGCTCGAGCGCGACCCTGACGACCCGCGCCCCATCGCTCCCTTCCTGACGGAGTCCGAGGTCGAGGTGCTCCTGAAATGCCTCGCCCGCTTCCGCCCCGACCGCTACCCGGACGGCGGCGAGCTCCTCGGCGCCCTCCTCGCGATCGCGGAGTGACTGCGCCTTCGTTTCCGCCGGTTCATCTGCATCATGGGGGGCGATTTCGAGCGAGGGGATATTGGGGCGAGGAGTTTTTCATGACGAACCTGCTCAAGAAAGCGTCCCGCCCGGCCGTCACTGTCGACTCCAAGGTCTCGGTCGAGAAGGCGGTCCGGACGATGGTCGAGCACCGGATCGGCGCGGTCGTCGTGACCGAGAACGGGCGGATCGCGGGTATCTTCTCCGAGCGCGACCTGATGCAGCGCGTCGTCCTGAAGAAGCTCGAGCCGGCGAGAACACCCGTGGCGAAGGTGATGACGGCACCGGTCTTGAGCGCTCCGGTCGACGGCGACGAAGACGAGGCCGTGCAGGCGATGGTGGAGCGCCACATCCGACACGTACCGGTCGTCGACAAGCGGAAACACCCTGTCGGGATGCTCTCCTTCCGCGACGTCATGCGAAGCCGTGTGGACGATCTGAAGCACGAGGTGCAGGCGCTGGAGGCGTACCTCAGCTACGACGGGGCGACTGGCTGACGGGCTGAGAGTGGAGATCCGGTTCCCCGGCGGCCTCCTCGTGGAGGCGCAGCACGAAGGCTTCACGATCCTGACCGACCAGCCCGCGAAGGACGGAGGGACGAACACGGCGCCCTCCCCGTTCGACCTCTTCCTCGTGTCGCTCGGGACGTGCAGCGGGTACTACGCCCTCCGGTTCTGCCAGGAGAGGGGAATCCCGACCGAGGGGCTATCGCTCTCGCTCACGACCGAGCGGGACGAGGCCCGGAAGAGATACTCGAAGATCCGGATCGAGATTCGCCTTCCGGGGGGATTCCCGGAAAAATACCGCGCGGCGATCCTCCGGGCCGCCGACCAGTGCTCGGTGAAGCGGTATCTCCTCGACCCGCCGGCCCTCGAGGTTGTCACGATCCCGGCTTGAGACGGGAGAGCCCATAACGCTCACGCAGCCGGGCGGTTTCGAACATGAGAGCCGATACGACCGTCAGCAGCGCGACGGCGCCGAGGATGACCGCGAGGCGCGCCCAGGGCAAATCCAGGCTCCGCCGGAGGTGGACGAGGCCGGTCATCGTTCGGAGCCATTCGGCGGCTCCGAGGAAGAGAGCGGCCTGCAGGGCCCGGGCCGCCCACCACCTCCGGACGGAGACGAGGGCGACGAGGGCGATGCAGAGGGCGACGATGGCGTATTCCGCGGACCGGAAGAAGTGTGCCCCGAGAACGAGAAGCGATAGGACCGGCAGCACGAGGGAGAGGGGAGTCATGCAGGCGAAGCGGGGGCGGCGCCTCTCCGCCCGGGGCGCTCCGGGGCCTTCCGCCGCCCGTCGACGACGTGCATCACGGCGAGCCAGGGGTGCCGCCAGATCATCCGCGGGCCAGCGTAGCGCATGACGACCCGCACCCGCTCGCGCATCGTCTGCTGGTAGCAGTGGATGGGGCAGTTCACGCAGGTCGGCTTCGTTTCACCGTAGGGGCAGCGCTCGAGGCGCTTCGCCGCGTAGGCCTCCAGCTCCCGGCATTCGATGCACAGGCCGGCGGACGACCCGTGCATGTCGGCGCAGTGGATCGCGATCATCGTTCGGATCGTTTTCCATTCGCGGGCGTTCCGGCGCCTCTGCGTCATCCGCCGCCATTCTGGAGAGACGGAGAGCCCGACGGTATGACGGGCGTCAGCAACTGTCGGAGCTCGGCCGAATCAACCTTTCGCTGGGCGGCAGACGTCCTGCGGCTCCGTCACCATGCCGTCGGAGAGGAGCTCGGTCGTCTGCACGTGGACGACGACGAGCGTTCCGTCGTCCATCCGGTGCTCGATTCCGCTCCGGCCGCAGAGGCGACAGGTGGAGACCAGGCCCTCGAGCGGGACGTCCATCCCCGGCGCAATCCTCACGAAGTTCTGCACCGTCACGATCCGCTCGCCCGGGCCCGTGCAGTCGGGCGTCCGGTCGGGGCAGTCGATCAACTGACAGATGAACCCCGTTTTCTTCGCGGCGACCGCCGTCCTCGTCTCCACGTGGAAAGAGTAGGTCGCGAGGCGGCTCGCGTCGCTGATCCAGATGCACCATCGCCCGCCGAGGCCCGGCGTCCCCTTCGGGGTGTCAATCGGCAGCGCGGCGAAGCGCCCGGAGGAGCTCGGCCACGCTCCAGGCCTGCGCCGGACAGCCGGCGGGGCGGTGCGGCGGGTCGCCGTCGAAAAGCTCGGGGAGCTGGCCCGTTCCTTCGCGCCCGAAGAACGCGAGGAGCGGCGAGAGAGTTCTACGGGCCCGCCGGCGTGTACCGGGCGTGTGGCCTTCGACGCGGAGGAAGGCGTCGACGTATGGCCCCATGAGCCAGGGCCAGACGGTCCCCTGGTGGTAGGCCCGGTCGCGGCTCGCAGCGTCTCCTTCATAGCGCCCGACGTAGGCCGGGTCGGCCGGCGAGAGCGTCCGGAGGCCGAAGGGCGTCAGAAGCTGGCGCGTGACGACGCTCACCACGCTCCGCGCCTCGTCCTCGCCGAGCATCGAGTGGGCCAGCGATGCGGCGAAGATCTGGTTCGGGCGGACCGACGCGTCGCGGGACAAGCCGTCCACGACGTCCACGACGTCAAAGAGCCCGCCGCTCCCGTTCGGGAAGAGGCGGAGGAAGCTCTCCTTCGCCCGTGCGGCCATCGCGCCAATCCGCGCGGCGGTGCCTTCTTCGCCAAAGCGGTCCGCCAGCTCCTCCAGCGTCCGGAGGGCGCTGTACCAGAGGGCCTCGATCTCGACCGGCTTCCCCCGCCGCGGCGTGACCGGCTGGCCCGAGACGCGTGCGTCCATCCAGGTCAGCGCGAGACCTGGAGCCGCCGAGAGCAGGAGGCCGTCGTCATCGAGGCGCAGGCCGAACCGGGTTCCGGCCACGTGCGCCTCGAGAATCTTCGTCAGGACGCCCCAGAGGTGCTCGCGAACCCATCCGGTGTCCGCCGTCGCCTCCACCAACCGCCGGACGGCCTCGACGAACCAGAGGGTCGCGTCGGCGGCGTCGAACGCCGGCGAGTCCCCCTCGTCGAGAAAGCGGCCGGGAATGAGTCCCTCGCTGGCGCTCCGTGCGAAGACGAGGAGGACCTCCCGTCCCGTCTTCGGCCTCCCGGTGGCGAGCGTCAGCCCCGGGAGGGCGATCATCGCGTTGCGCCCCCAGTCGGAGAACCAGGGATAGCCCGCGATCACGCTGGCCCCGCCGTCCCGCTGGACCAGGAACTGATCGGCGGCGCGGGCGAGGAGGGGGAGGGACGTGCCGTCTCCCGCCATCCTGCCGGCGAGCGCCTCGCGGCGGGCGCTTTCGTTTTCTCGGAGGGGGCGAAGATCGGCCGCCGTGCGTCGCCTCGTCGAGGCGATCACGGTCGCCTCGCTTCTCGTGGATGCATCGAGGTGGAACGTGAGGACGAACGGCTGGAAGAGATCCTCGGTGAAGTCGAAGCCCCTCCGGCGATCCTCCTCGTACTCGAAGGAGCGGTACCAGTGTCCGGTGAGAGCGAGGTCGCCGTCGTGGGCGACGTGCAGAACGGGGAGGCCGGGGTAGGGAGCGACGCTGGCCGCGCCCGGCTCGACGGCGACGCGCGGGTCGAGCGCGGCGTTCTCGTGCGTCAGGGCGTGGATGTCGCGGAAGGCGATGAGAGGGCGGACCTCGAGGCGCGCCTCGCCGGAGGAGAGGAGACGCCAGGTGAGCACGGTCGTGTTCTCTCCGTGGACCATGAAGAGGGTCCTTTCGAGCTTCACCCCACCCGCTTCGAAGAGCCACGTCGGAAAGGGGTCGGGGCGGAAAGCCGCGAGAAAGCGCCATCCCTCCGGATGGAGCCCACCCGGATACCGGTTCGACGAAAGCTCGTACCGCTCCCCGCCGATGACGAGGGTCTCCTCGAGCTTCGAGAGAAGAAGCCTCCGCCCCACAGGGGGCTTCGTCGCGGCGACGAGGAGACCGTGGTAGCGGCGGGTGTTCAGCCCCGCGATCGTGGAGGCCGCGTAGCCCCCCAGCCCGTTCGTCTCGAGCCATTCGCGAGCCGTGGCGGGGTCGGAGCCCGGGGCCTCCGAAGGCGGCGGAGAGCCCGTGTTCGCTGTCACCGCGGCGAGCCGAGGCGTCCGCTGTTTCGGGGCCGAGTGCGAACCGCCGCTCCGTCGAGCTCGGCGCCGAGCTTCAGGAGAACTCGGCGGGCCGCTTCCATCGTGCTCTTCGAGGTCCCGGCAAGGAGGCGCCGGACGGCACCTTCCAGCGTGCCGGAATGGAAACGGTCGAGCCGCCGCCCCCGGTCTGTCAGGACGAGAAGGGCGCGGCGCCCGTCGCGCGCGTCGCGGCGACGCGTCAGGAATCCTCTCCGCGAGAGCCCCTTGAGATGCGGCGTGACCGTGCTCGGGTCGACGTGAAGGATCTCCGCCACCTCGCCGGGCGAGATCCCCGGCCGTCTCCCGACGATCCGGAGGACGAACCTCTGGGGTCCCGTCAGGCCGACGGTCCGCTCCATCTGGCGGGACGTCGTCTGGAGCCGGTGATCCAGCGCCCAGAGAAGCCGGAGAAATTCGACAGCCGGTCCGAGCCGGGGAGCCGGCGGGGGAGCGGCACCTCGTCCGTGCGGACCGGACATCGGCCTGAAGCCTCAGCCCTCGCGCATGGCCGCCGCGAGCGGCCGGAACTGGAGGACGTAGAACATCTG
>JBLMYG010000159.1:0-12924 GCA_050258155.1 Acidithiobacillales bacterium | reverse complement strand
ACCCCCTTTACTGCAAACGTGGCCTGGGCGACCAGGCCCGCGCCCTCGCGGACCAGATTGACGCCGAGCTGGGGGGGGAGACGAGCTGCGGTGGCGCTGGATTCGGATATGTTCCGGACGTCGTGGAGGTCGAAGAATAGGGAGCCGTGCCTCGAGCACCGGAGGGGCCTCGCGTGGAGAAGGAAGATCCGAAGGAATGGAACCCGCGCTGCCCGAAGTGCCAGGTCGAGCTCGAGCGAATGATGGAGCTCTCGCGGTCGGTGTACGACGACATGGATCACGGTGCGGCTTTGTACCGGCTGCCGCTGCCCCCCTGCACCCACCCGGACGCCCCACCCGGGCCCGAAGGTCCGAAAAACGCCGCGTGATCCCTCCCCACAAGGCGTCGCAGCGGCCGGGAGTCGCGGCGTGAAGATTTTTCTGGAGTCCGAGGCAGAAATCGTCTGTCAGTCGGGATTCGCTTACCTCCCCCTCCTCTTCGATCCCTCGGTGGCGAGTGAGATCGGCGAGTTTCCGCGGAGTGACCTCGTCATCCGGGTCGGCGGCAGGCCCTTCGTTCGGACGATCGCGCTTCGGTCCCTCGTGGAAAGCTGCGAGGCGCTGTTTCCAGGCTCCCGCGAGGCGCTTCGCCGGCCGAGCCTGAGGGGAATCCCCGAAGAGCTGATGGCGCCGGGCCCGGTCGTCGATGAGCGGCTGAAGACGATCCTTTTCTCGGTGATGCCGCGCTTCGTCAGAAGAGGAAAGAGCCTCGAAAGGAAGAGGCTCAGCGAGGACGAGGTCCTTGACCTCATTGGAGAGAGGCTCGGCCGTCCCGGCGCGTCCCGCGAGGCGGCCCGGAGGCGCCCCGACCCGATGGTCCTGAGACAGGTTCTCGTCGACCTCGAGCGGCGCGCCCCGGCCGTCGGGCTGCCGCCAGAAGGCCGGATGCCGGCGCGGGCGCTGGCGGACTGGCTTTCGAGGGAGCTCACGGCCAGGATCCTGGAGGAGGAGCGGCGGCGTCTGACGCGGCTCCTCGAGACGGCGGAGGAGCCGGGCGGCGCCGCGAGCGGCAGGGAGGCCATCCTCCTGGCTGTCGCGAGGAGGGGCGCCCTGGAGATCGACGGCTTCGGATTCCTGAGGACGAGTCCCGGCGACGACTACCTGATCTACAAGCGCACGGGAGAGTACGTTCTGACGGACTACTACGGACGGCTCTACCTCTTCCCGGACTGCCGGGTGGCCGTCTCCACGGGTGGCGCCCTCAGGCCCTTCGTCGTCGAGACCTACAAGCACCCGTTTCTCGAGGCGCACGATTCCGGCCAGAAGATCTGCCTCAGGCGCCCCGGAGCGTGGAGCGTCTTCTCCGCGGCAGCGGTCGTCGAGGCCCTCGAGGAGGGGATCGGCGCCCTCCTCCATGGCTACAGCAGCCGGCGGCGCAACGGGTATCACAGCCTCGAGGGCCTTCTCCGGCCTGTCGCGACTCCCGTCCCGGCCGACACCCTGCCCCGGGGGCCCGCGGACCATCCTGTCGTCAGGAGGAAGCACCTCCTCGACGTCGACTTCAACGACTACCGGATCCCGGCCGATCACCCGAAAGTCGCCTCGGGACAGGTGCCGGTCACGAACAGCCTTCTGCCCTGACGCGCGCCGGAAAGCCGTCCCCGGAAGGCGGACGCAGCGAGCCACGATGGATCTCTCAGGACACATTCGAGCAGGACGGGCCGAAAGACGAAGGAAGGAGCCCTTCCGTCCGACGCTCTACACGCGCGTCAGCGCCCTCGTGAGGCGGTACGGCCTGGACGATGGGTTCCTTCGCGACCTCGAGGCCCCACCCGCGACCGCCCGGCGGAAGGAACGGGCCGCCATGCGCCCGAGACGGAAGGAGCCCCTCGTCCCTTCCCTCTTCACGCTCTCCACGCCGGAAGAGCACCGCGTGACCATCGCCATACTGGCCCGCGTGAGCAACCCCTTCCTCGAGTACGCCACCTCCCCCGACGAGGTCCTCCTCGCGCGCGAGCTGTTCCGGCGGAATCCGTCCCTGTCGCCCGAGACGCTGGCATGCCATCATTTCGAGACACTGCTCCTCGCAGAAGAGGATGGCGGGCCTCCCTGAGGCCGGAGGAATAGGGTGGAACGGATTTCGCCGCAGAGCCGCCGGGAGATCGGGGAACGACTTGGCGAGCTGCGCGAGCGCCAGGTCGGCGACGCCGTCAAGCAGATCCTCGAGTTCGACAAGACGCCGGCCGACCTCAAGGCCTACATGGACCGCTTCGTCATCGGCCAGGAACAGGGGAAGAAGATCATCTCCGTAGGCATCGCCTACCACTACCGGCGGCTCGCGGCTTCCCTGAGACACGCCGTCATCGACAACGGCGACGATCTCGAGAAGGCCCTGCACAAGACGGCCACGCCGAAGGCCAACATCCTGATCGTGGGGCCACCCGGCTGCGGGAAGACCTACACCGGGGAGATCGCCTCCCGGCTCGTCGGGGTCCCGTACGCCGTCGAGGACCTGACGAAGTTCAGCGAGGTCGGCTACGTGGGCCAGAACGTCAGCGACATCCTTCTCGATCTCCTGATCGCGGCTGGAGGCAACCCGCAGGTCGCCCAGATGGGCATCGTCTACCTCGACGAGATCGACAAGATCGCCTCAGAGCCGGTCGTCACGAAGGACGTGTCGGGACGGGGAGTCCAGAAAGGCCTCCTGAAGCTTGTCGAGGGGGCCGAGAACACCATCGAGCTCGGCAGAGAACGGGTCTCGCTCTCCACCCGGCACGTCCTGTTCATCGCCGGGGGCGTCTTCGAAGGGCTCGAGGGCGCGGTCGGGAAACGGATGGCGCGGGACGGTCTCGACGGAGGCTGGAAAGATCACCTCCTGACCGACGATTTCGTGGCCAGCGGCATGGAACGGCAGCTCATGGGCAGGTTCCCCGTCCGGGCGGTCTACGGCCCGCTCCGCGTGGAGGACCTCAAGGACATCATGCAAAAGAGCGAGGAGAGTCCCTCGCGCGCGTACGTCGACGACCTCAAGGCCTGGGACATCGACCTCCAGTTCTCGGAGGACGCGCTCGCGGAGGTCGCCCGGCGGGCGCTCAAGGAGCAGACGGGGGCGCGGGGGCTCATCAGCATCCTCCACAAGGTGCTTCTGGAGGACATGTACCGGCTTCCCGGCACATACACCGGGGCGCTCGTCGTGGACGAGGCGTACGTCCGGGAGCGGCTCGAGTGAGGTTCAGGGGGCTGGCGGAGCTGAGGCGTCCCGAAGGGTTCGAAGCCACGCTGGCAGCCCTCCCGGAAACGATCCGCATGACGCGCTACGCCTACAGGAAGGCGTACAGGATCAGCGACGTCGTTCGGGCCATCCACGGCGACAGCTACGAATGGTACGGATTCACCATCGCGGGTCGGCGGGACCCGGAGCTCGTCCAAGACATCGGACTGCCCGAGAACGACCAGAACCTCCTCGACCACGCCCGCGTCGGCTCCGAGGCGATCGCCGCCTACCAGGAGTCCCTGCCGGAGCACCAGGTCATCAACGGCTGGATCCACTCCCACGGGACCCTGCCGTACGAGAAGTTCTCACCGGTCGACGACGGGAACCAGGAAGCCGTCCTCGATTACGTCACGGCACCCCTCCGCAGGCCCGTCGCCAAGAAGGAAATTCTGATCAAGGACCTCGCGATCCTCGTGAAGGATCGCTGGTCCGAGAAGGAGCTGGAGCGTGGCAGCGTGGCGCTCATCACGGACGCCCCCATCACCGAGGCCCGGATCATCGAGACGATCTACGGCGAATTCTGCTACGCGATCGTCATCGGCGACTCCGGCTGGCACCGGCAGCAGATCCATTACCGACGACGGGGAATCCTCTCCGGCCGGACGACCACGGCGAGTTGCGAGGCCGACATCGTTCTGTCGGGAGCGGAGCGGCCGATGACCGACGCGGAAATTCTCTCGCTCGAGGAAGTGGTTCGATCGCGAATCCGTCCCGGCGTGGCCGCTCCCCGCGAGCGTTTCGAGAAAGAGGCGACATGAGGTGGACACCGCGCCGGAGATGACGCCCGACCCGAGACTCGACCGCCAGCTGCGGATCCAGGACTGGGACCAGGAGGCCCTGGAGAGAGCTCGCATCGCTGTGTTCGGCGACAACGACCTCCTGGCGTCGCTCTATGTCCTCTCCGCCGCGGCGCTCGGGCTCAACGACATCGTTCTCATGGCCCCGAGCTGGGACAGGCCCCTCCTGGATCTCGCGCGTCGCGTCAATCCAAAGCTGAGGCTGGTCCTTCTCGAGGGGCTCTACACCCACCCGATCCTGGATGAGATCTTCTCGCCCTGCGCGGCGATCGTGGACCTCACTCGCTACGCCCTGGCCAACAAGCTCCTGCTGGAGAAGAGCTTTCGATCGGACGTCCCCGTGGTTCGGGGATTCTGCCGGACGGGCAGCGGCCGGGAAGGGCTCACCGTCTTCGCGTACAGGAAAGGGCGGGAATGGCACGAGCTCTGGGACCTCGTCTCGCCATCGAACCTCCCCACCGAGCATTTCGACGACGGAGCTCTGGACCTCGTCGCCGCCGGCATCGCCCTCGAGGAAACCAAGAACGTTCTGATGGAACGGCGTCTGTCGGAGGACGCCATTGCCTACGACCGGCCGACGATGCCAGCGCGAGGCGCCGAACCGAGCGTGGCCATCGTCGGCGCCGGCGCTCTCGGAAACTTCGTCGGACTCGGTCTGGCCTTCGCGGGGCTCCGGAGCATCACGGTGATCGATCCGGACACCGTCGACGTCACGAACCTCAACCGGCAGGTCCTCCTGGCCGGCGGGATCGGCCGGACCAAGGCCGAGGTGCTCTGCGAACGACTTCACGCCCTGTTCGGAATCGAGACCGGCGCCCGGGTCGCCTCCTTCCGAAAGGACACGGAAGTCTCCGGGTACGACGCGATCTTCGACTGCGTGGACAACTTCGAGACGCGGGTCATCCTGAGTGAAACGTGCCGGGACGAAAGGAAGGTCCTGATCAGCGGCGGCACGGGCCCTCGAGAAGGACAGGTCATCGTCTTCGATCCGGCTCGGGGAAACGAAACCCCGGCGGAAGTTCTCGGAATGCACGAGATCGTGGACCGCCAGGCGGTGGAGGCGTTCCGGAGGGACACGGCGTCCTGTGCCTACCGACCCGAACCGTCCGTGGTCATGACGAATCAGATCGTCGGCGGATTGATGGTCGATTCGTTTCGGATGCTGCTCGCCGGTCAGGAGCCTCGGAACACCTTTTACGATGCCGGAAACGATGCCAGGATCTTCGTCTGACGCCCGGGCGGGCGACGTCTTCTCCGGCTCCGGAGATGCTGCTTTTCAGGCGATTCGAGGGGGGCTTATACTGCGTTAGCACTCGTCGTCCTGGCGACCAGTGATAGATTTCATCTCCGCTGCGTTCCGGCCCGGTGCGCCGGCTGAAAGCGACCGGGCGACGCCGAGGGAGTCGAGATGAGCAGCACGAGCGAAGCCGAGAAGGCGCAGGAGCCCGCGCAGTCCACCTGGCAACGCCTGGGGGATCTCCTCACGCCGCCGATTCCCGGCTTCGAGGACCTCCTCTTCCTTCCCAGCCTCGATAACCAGTCCTCGAACATCTATGTCGTGCCGGGGGACTCTCTGACGATCGTCGATCCCGGGAACGATTACACGGCCTTCATGGAGCTCTTCCCGGCGAGAGCCAAGCCGGAGGACGTCAGGAAGATCGTCCTGACCCACGGACATTTCGACCACGCCATGGGGGCACTGGAGCTCCTCAGAACGTATCGGGACCGCCTCGCGGACGGGCACATCGAGCTGATCCTTCACGAAGGGGGTCCCGCCAGCATCAAGGAGACGGCGAAGGAGTTCGGCGCCACCGTGACCGAGGTTCGGGGCGGAGAGACGCTCGAGCTGAGCGGTGGCTTCTGGGAAGTGATCTACACCCCCGGCCACACCATCGACGGCATCGCCCTCTATCACGCCCCGACGAGAACCGTTTTCAGCGGCGACGTGGTCCTGCCACTCGCCGTAGCCGGGCCTGACCCCAGGGCCGGCGGGCGCCTGGACCAGTACCTGTTCGCGCTGAAGGCGCTCCTCAAGAGGGACATCGAGAATCTCCTTCCCGGTCACGGCCCCGTCGTCTCTCCGGGCGGGAGGAAGGTCATCGAGCAGACCTACGAGGCCGTCATGATGAAGATCCTGGGGGTCGACAAGCCGATCCCGTGGATGCAGGGCGCCATGGCGCTCGCGGAGCGCGGCCTCCTGGAAGAGGCTGTCTTCTGCTGCGACAAGGAGATCGCCAAGAGCCCGGAGGACACGAAGACCCTCGAACTGAAGGCCGTCTGCCTGAACGACCTCGGACGCTCCCGGGAGGCTCTCGACGTTCTCGATGAACTGCGAAGGCTCCGCTCCGCGAGCGACACGTTCATCCACGTCGGCCGGGGCTACGCCCTGATGGGGCTTGGCCAGTACGACGAGAGCATCCGCTGCTTCGACGAAGCGCTGAGAATAAAGCCGGATCTGACGGACGCGCTCGTCTACAAGGGGATGGCTCTCCATCTCTCGGGAAGACATGAAGAGGCCATGAACATCGAACCCTTCCGGACGGAGTTCTTAGAACGATTCCGGAACGAGCTCCTCCGGAAGCCGAAGCCGGATCCGAATCCGCGTCACGAAGGAGCATGAGAGAGACCGCAGGAGGTCCACGAAAGGGCCAGGACAATATCGTCACCGGCACAGGCTCCGTTTCATTTCACCCGAGACCCGACCGTAGCCCGAGTCGCCGACGTTCGCCGGGGGCCGGGCCTGATGATGAGGAGGCGCAAGAGTGAGCACGATCCCCGAGAACTATCTTCCCCCGAAGGAATTCCAGCCCGACCGGATCTACAAGCTGAAGGAGTTTTCGAGCTACCCGGACCCGCTGAACAGCACGGAAGAGCTCCTGGACAAGCAGATCGAAGCCGGACGGGGCGACAGGGCCGCCGTCCTCTTCGGCGACAGGATCATTACGTACGATCAGCTCCGGGCCGCCTCCTGCAAGATCGGAAACGCCCTGAGGAAGCTGGGCGTCGAGGAGGCTGACCGCGTGATGCTCCGGTCGCCCAACGTCCCCCCTGCCCTCTTCACCAACTTCGGGACCCTGCGGCTCGGAGCGGTCATCGTACCGACGTCTCACATGCTCTCCCCCCCGGAGATCGTCCACATCGCCAACAATGCCGAGGCGAAGGTCATCGTCGTGGCCTCAGCCTTCCTGGAAGGGGTCCTCAAGGCCCGGCCGAACCTCAAGACGGTGAAACACGTCATCGTTTTCGGGGGCCAGCCGGACGAGCTGAAAAAGCAGGACCTCCTCTGTTACGAGGAGCTCGTCGCGAACGAGTCGCCGGCCTTCCCGCCGGTCCGCCGACCGCGAAAGGCCGTCTCCGTCCTTCTCTACACGTCGGGCACGACCGGCCTGCCGAAGGGGACGGTCCACTACCAGGAAGAGGCCCTGATCGTCCCGGACACTTTCGGCAAGTACGGATGGAACGTCCAGCCGACCGACGTCATCTGCGGCCCGGCACCCATTTCGCTGGCCGGCGGGTACTCCACCGTGGCGACCATCCCGTTCCGGTTCGGCGCCGCGGCGTCCCTGATTCCCAAATTCACGCCGGACGGGCTGTTCGAGACAGTCCAGAACCACAAAGTGACGATCCTGAGCGCGCTTCCGACGGCATACCGGAAGATGCTCGAGGTGCCGGACGCCGAAAAGAAGTACAACCTCTCCACCCTTCGCGTCCTGACCGGCGGCGGCGAGTCGCTGACCGCCAAGACTTACAACGAGTGGAAGGCCAAGTTCGGCCAGGAGATCTTCGAGGGTCTCGGCACGTCCGAGATGATGTACGTCTTCGTCTCGAGCGTGGTGACGCGGAAGGTGAAACCGGGCGCCATTGGCACGGCCGTTCCCGGGTACGAGATCCAGGTCATCACCGAGGAGGGAAAGGTCGCCAAGCCGGGCGAGCTGGGCCGCCTTTACGCCCGCGGCCCCACGGGAACCCTCTACTGGCGCCCCTACGAGGATGGCGGAACCATGCTCGAGAAGCAGAAGGCCGTCATCCGCGAGGGATGGGTCCTCGTCGGGGACTTCTGCACGGTCGACGATGACGGGTACCTCAGCTTCGTGTCGCGCCAGGAGGACCTGATCAAGAGCTCCGGCTACCGGATCGGGCCCGAGGAGGTCGAAGACGCCATCCTCAAGCACCCGGCCGTGGCCGACGCCGGCGTCATCGGCGTCCCCGATCCGGTCCGTGGCCACAATGTCAAGGCCTTCGTCATCCTGAAGCCCGGCCAGGCGCCGAGCGAAGAGCTGAAGCAGCAGATCATCGACAGCTGCCGGGACCACATCGCCATCTACAAGCTTCCGAGGGTCATCGAGTTCACGAACGAGCTCCCCCGCACGCTGCAGGGCAAGCTCCTGCGGCGCGTTCTGCGGGACAAGGAGAAGGCCGCGGTCCCGGCGGGCTGAGACGACACGGGGGGAACCCGCCAGGCAGTCGGGTTCCCCCAACTCCCCCCTCCTCAGCCAGGTCCTGGCAAGGAGATTTGGCGATGGCGGTCGTGACGGTCTCGAGGGGAGCGGGCAGCAAGGGGGAGGTGTTCGCCCGGGAGCTCGCGGCCCGTCTCGGCTACGAGCTGGTCAG
Source organism: Acidithiobacillales bacterium (assembly GCA_050258155.1). Lineage (GTDB taxonomy): Bacteria > Acidobacteriota > Thermoanaerobaculia > UBA5066 > UBA5066 > DAOMFB01. The sequence continues at coordinate 4,263 of JBLMYG010000159.1, read as the reverse complement.
CCGTGAGGACGTGGTCCAGGAGGCCGCCGGGTACGGCGTGCCGGCGGAGAGACTGCAGAAGGCGCTGCTCGACGCGCCCGGGTTCTGGGACAGGCTCACGCTCGACCGAAAGCGCTACCTGGCGTTCGTGCAGGCGGCCCTCGCGGAGCGTGCGGGGAAGGACCGGATCGTCTACGAGGGGAACGCGGGGCATCTTCTTCTGCGCGGTGTCGCCCATGTCGTCTGCATCCGGCTTCTGGCGCCGCTTTCCCTTCGCGTCCAGACGGCGATGGACATCCTCCGGCTGGGCCACGACGAAGCGGTCCGGTACCTCGAGAAGTCCGACCACGAGAGAGAGAGCTGGACGCGATTCCTCTACGGCGTCGACTGGCTCGATGCGTCGCTCTACGACGTCACGATCAACCTCAGGACGCTTCAGGTCGGCGGCGCCGTCGAGGCGGCGCTGGCCGTCGTCCAGCGGCCTGAGTTCGCCCCGACGGACGAGAGCCGGCGCGCCATGGGGAACCTCGTCCTGGAGAGCCGTGTCAGGGCCGCCCTGGCCGCCGATGCGGAGACCGCTGCTGCGGACGTCCAGGTCCGCGCCGATGGCGGTCACGTGGCCCTCCGCGGCAGGGTCCGGCCGCCCCGGATGGTGGAGGAGATCCTCGACGTCGTCGGGCAGGTAGACGGCGTCGCGAAGATCGACTCCCGGGACCTGGGCGCGCCCGAGTACACGGTGTAGACGCCGCGGACCCCGTGACGGGACCCTTCCCGGGAGCGGCACCTCGCCCGTCAGTCCGTCCGGCCTCCCGTCAGCCTCACGATCAGATCCCTGAGCTGGGTGATCTTGAAGGGCTTGGGGATGAAGTCCGCCGCTCCGCTCCGCATCGCCTCCCGGGCCGTCTCGACGGTGGCGAAGCCCGTGATGATGATCACCTTCGTGGCCGGCGCGTGCTCCCTGGCGAACCGGAGCACGTCGATTCCATCCGGGCCCTGCATCTTGAGATCCGTCACGAGGACGTCGAACTTCTCCTCTGCGAGCCGGTCGATGACCTTCTGGCTGTCCGTGTACGTCTCCACCTCGAAACCGCTCTTCTCGAGGGCTGGCTTGAGCCTCTCGCAGACGATCGGCTCGTCGTCGAGGATCAGGATCCTCCGTTTGCCTCTCATCGCGTTCGCCCTCTCCTTCTCGCGTCCTCTTCGTCCCACCCGGACACGACGTCGTATTTCCCGTCCAGGAAGCAGCGCACGAACCGCTCGACGGAGCGGTCGTCCCGGAGGAGGATGTCGAGCTGCCGCGTATATCCGATGAGTCGTCCGATCATCCGGAGGCGCTCCACCATCCCCTCGAACGGGATCTTCTTGACCCGGCCGATGACGAGGTCGCCGGATCCCTCGACGATGAAGTCGTGCTCCGCCAGGATCCGGCGCAGAAGCGTTGCCCGCCGGGCCCGTCGCGTCATCTCGGTGACCCCTCCCGTGAACCGGAAGTAGATGTAGTTGTCGTTGCGGGACTCCGAAAGGAACGATTCCACGATGTTGAAGTGATACCCCAGGCGGAGGCTCAGGTTCAGGTAGTCGGTCGCCACGATCGCGACGTTCAGGTCGGGACGCATCCCCATCTGGTCCGTCAGCGCCTCGGAGCGGGTCATGCTCGACATGAAGCCATCGAGGTCCATGTCGGCCGGCCCGGTCGCCCAGACGCCCTGCGTGGCGAGCCCCTCGATGACGGCCTGGAGCGGGCGCGAGGCGACCTGATCGGCGCCCAGCGGGCCAGGCGCGTCGCTGGGGCGGACGCCCCCTCCGAGGTCGATGACGAGGAGGTCGAGGGGGACCGGGAGGTCCAGGTGGCGGAAAGAAGGATCGCCGGGTCGAGGGACGAGGCGATGCCCTTCGACCAGCTCTTCCATCGCCTTCTCGTGGGCGAACCGGATGATGTCATGGTAGGTCTGGCAGTTTCGGGGAAAGAAATTCGGGCCCCGAGGATTCTTGAGGTTCAGCGGCGCGATCTTGCGAAGCATTCTCCGAAGAAGCCGGAACTCGGGAGTGTCGGAGAACGTCGCGCGGCGGAGGAGCTGCTCGTCGAGGAGCTCGTGGACGCAGCCGGCGTAGACGACGTTCTCCTCCGCGTCGACCGTCACCTCACCCGCGCCCCGGAGGACCTGGGTGGCGTTGCCGGCGTCCACGATGGCGGGCACGCGGAACTCCCTCGCGATGGCGGCGAGGTGGCTGGTGGGGGTGCCGATGTCGGTGATGACGGCCGCGGCCTGCGCCACCGCGGCGGCGAGCCGGGGCGACGATGTTCTCGCCACGAGCACGACGCCGGACGGAACGGCGTCCAGCTCCTCCGTCCCGGTCACGACGTGCACCGGGCCCGTCCCAACGCCCCGGCACGCCACCACGCCGCAGCTCTTCATCAGGACGGGATAGCGCTGTTCGATCCCGGCCAGGTCACGACTTCCCTCCGGAACGGCCGCTGCGAGACGCAGAGGCCTCGACTGAACGACGAACAACCTCCCCTTCTCGTCGATCGCCCACTCGATGTCCTGTGCCGCCTTCATGAAGCGCTCGATCCGGAGGGCCGTCCCGGCCAGCGTCTCCAGCTCCTCGTCGGAGACCGACGGTAGCGACCGCTCTGCGGTGGGAATCGCCGCTTTCTCGACGCTTCCGCTTCGACCGACGGCGAAAAACTCTTCCCTTTCGGCCAGCGCACGGAAGAGCACGCCGTGGGGCGCCTCGCGCGAGACCTCGAACCGGTCGACGGCGTGGCTCCCCTCCACCACGGCCCGCCCAAGGCCGCGCGCCGCCGATATCTGAAGGATCCTGCGCGAGGGGTCCGCCGGGTCGAGGGTATTGACGACGCCGGAGGCGCGGGCGGGGACCATGGCAAGGCATCCGACCGCCATCAGCCCGTGGGCCGCGTCGAGACCGGCGTTCAGCCGGTAGCGCATCACGCCGGCGGCGAAAAGGCTCGCCACGACCTCCCGGTAAGCGTCGAGGACGTCGCCTGCGGGCACCCCGAGGCGGGTTTCATACTGCCCGGCGAAGCTGAGCTCCCCGTCTTCCCCGATCGCGCTGCTCCGGACTGCGAAGGCGCCGTCTCCGACCTTTCGCCGGAGGTCTTCGAGCGCTTTCCGGACCGCCCGGGAGAGCTCTTTGGGCAGCTCCGCAGCCCGCAGCCGCGCCCGGAGCTCGCCGGACAGCGTGTCGAGGCCCGCCTCGCGCTCCGCCGGGCTTCCGCCCCGCCAGCGCTCGATCACGGGCCCGACACCGGCCCTCTCGAGAAGAAGCTGGCTGGCGTACGCCGTGACCACGAACCCTTCGGGTACGTGACACTCCTCCAGCTTCTTCAGGGAGCCGAGCCGGGCCATCTTCTCGCCGACCGCGTCGACCAGCTCCTCGCCGACGTCCTCGAGCGGAACGACCACGTCCGCCTCCGGGACGAACGGGCGGGATTCGAGCGTGGCCCGGACGGAGGCGTCGGCGCGCTTGAGTGCGTCGACGAGCTCCGGGTACCGGTCGCCGGTGATGGCGTTCAGGTTGAAGACGACAGCGCGCGTCGCGGTCTCGAGCTCCTGCGCGAGGGTTGCCAGCGTGTTCCGGTCGAAGACGTACTCGCCCCCGAGCAGCTCGCCCGCCTTCGCGATCAGCTCCAGGACCTCGTTGTTCTTCTCGACGAGGTCGCGAAGTCCCTCGATCCTCCGCCGGACCGCCGCGACCGTCTCCTCGGGCCGCCGCTTGCCGGTGACCCTCCGCCAGATGCTTCCCATATCCTGAGCCGCCCTAGTGCGGCCGTCTGGACCCGCGGCCGAATACGAATCCCGTCAGCATACCCGCGGCGATCGCGAGCACGACAGACACGATACCGTAGAGAAGGCCCCGCTCCAGCGCCATCCGGGACGTGAAGGCGGCGAATCCCGTCTGTCGGAGCACGACGGACGTCTCCGACCTGACGAAGCCGGTTCCCCCCTGGAACGAAACGAGCCGGATTCTGTATTCGCCCTGGGGGGTCCGCGCGGGGAGAAAGAGATCGGCGGCCACGTCGAGCATCCCCTGAGCGCCCGGTTTCAGCCGGGCCGCCCCTTCCTCGACCGCGTAGAGCCCTTCCTCCCTCTTGAGCCGGATCATCTGGCTGAACAGAGCCTTGCTGTCCGCCGCCGGCCCTTCGAAAGCCGCCCGCGACTCCAGGGCGTCCAGCCCCGTACCGAGGCGGGCGAGGACATCCGCAGGGGCGAGCTGCGCCACGGGAGCGGACGTGCAGAGAAGATAAAGCGACGGGACGCC